>CADBPN010000053.1 GCA_902796585.1 uncultured bacterium | reverse complement strand
CGTCACGGGCCTGTGGCGCAGCGGTAGCGCAGAGGACTCATAATCCTTTGGTCGTGGGTTCGAATCCCTCCGGGCCCAAATTTAATAAAAGAGAGCATTTAAGCTCTCTTTTTATTGCATAAATTTGGTACCTTTTAATAGGACATTTGGTCGGAAGGGTTTCATGTTATTGCGAGGGCGAAAGCCCGAAGCAATCCAGCTACCTTTTAATAGGACATTTGTTCGGAAGGATTTCATGTCATTGCGAGGGCAAAATCCCGAAGCAATCTAGCTCTTAATGGGGTCGGAAGTGAGTTGACTGAAAATGTCCGAAATGTCCGTTAAAAGTCACTATTTTGTCCGCAAAAAGACTTTTGAAGGGGCAAATATTTGGCTCAAATATAGACAAAATTTAAATTACACAAAAGGACAAAAATAGGTAATTTAGGATTTTGGTATGTACGCATTCAAAAATTATTTGCTGAATCAAAAACACAACGTAGCTTTACCCACCATACACAACTAAAATTCTTTAGTCAAACAATCTATACCACCTGAAGATTTTAAATAATTTTTTGTTGGTGCAAAGTAAATTTTATCAAATCCGACTACTTCTTTAAAATATTTTTCCATATAAGCGTCAAGTATTTCATCTCCTGAAGTATTTGTAATATAGAATTTATCGCCTGTTTTAGATGAAGTTCCACAGATTCCGTTCATATAATTTATAGGATTTTCTACAGATCGTACTACAGGATCGCCTTTATCAATTTCAGTAAAACTTGGAACTCTAACAATTTCGTATCCTTGCCTTGTTAATTCTTCTTCGGCTTCTTTAGAAATTTCTGCTGTTTTAGTTTTCATTTCTTCGAGTTTATTTATTAATTTAAGATATTCTTCTTTTTTATTTAGCAATTCATTATTTTGTACATTATTTGTTTCAATATCTTGTATTAGTTCTTTCAAAACATTTATTCCTGCTTCATAATCAGGAATTGCAATTTGTCCATCGTTTAGTGGTCTATAGTGCATATCTATATGAAAATCAAATTGAGGTATAAACGTAACATTTTCTTTTTTGATTCCTAGTTCTTCCGCAATTTGTTTTTGTGCTTTTATTCTTGATTCAGGAGAATCTTTTAGTCCCATTGCTAAGATTGTATATTGCAATGATTCTTCGCCTATTATAACCGCGGGTTTACCGTTCTTTGTAAGAGTATTTAATACATTTCCGCCTTCTAAATAGGTTTTGCCCTGTATAATGTCATTAGTAGATACTACATGTGAATATTTTTCAGCATTTGGAATTCCATTATTTTGTTCATCAGATTGAAAAGCACTACCTTGTGTTGCTCGTGTTATATGTTTTCTTTTTGTAATAATTTTATTCTTATTTTCATATGCATCGCAGGCTAAATCCGTTTCAGGTATAACTTGCTTTTTATCAGCTCTTACTATGCTATAATCTTCTACCCATTCCGCATTATTATCTAACAGTTCTACGATAAACCCTTGTTCGTCACCCACTTTATTTAAGAAAGATATTATATTTGAGTTTGCATATTTATTAAGTTGAATTTTTGAAATATTTCTATTAATTCCTTCTGACCAATTTAGGGTTCTGTCTTGATTTGAGTATTGAATTTTTCTAATTTTAGGAGTTACAGTTTCTGTATCATTTTCAAAATCAGAATAATTCCAAGATTCAATATAATATTTACCATCAGGCAAATTATTTAATATTGAAAAATCAACTATAACTTTATAAACTTTTGCATTACCATATTCATCTGTAAAAGTTGATAAGTAAGAATAATTTATTAATTTATCTTTATCATTCGGAATATTAATAATTTTAGGTGTAATATTTTCTGGAGAGGAATTTTCTTTTATATTTCTCAACTCACTTTCTTTAATTTTATCAACTATTAACTCCAATTCTTCTTTTTCAATAACATTGTTATTTTTTGTTTTATTTATTTGAGAATCGGCAATTTTAAGAAGTTTTTGAAGAATATTTAATTCGTTTTCGTCAACTTTTCCGTCAGAATTTTGGTCAACAGCATCGAAAACTGAGTTCATCAAAGAATTTTCATCTTTTTCTTTATATGAACTCCATTCTTTACCGACTTCAATATTGAGCCGTTTTATATTATTGTCCTTGTCGTAATAGCTAAATGACATAATTATACCAATCTTACATTATATATATCGGTATTTTTTAAAATAACTTTAATAATTTTAGTAAAATTGTTACAAATTAAAGAAAATCTTTACATTTTACAGGTTTTAATAAGCTAAATACTTTTATCAAATGAAATTGGATTATCAAGATTTATTTTTTGTATTTTAGTAGTCGACTTTTTGTCAATCAAATTGCCATCCATATTTTCATCTGTATGTGAAGGATTTACATCCCAAGCATCAGTTTTAAAATCACGTACATCAGCATAACCATCGCCATCTAAATCAAATAATTTATCTTCCTGACCATTACCATTCCAAGTCGCTATATCCATGCAATCACCTTTTGCTGCATTACCATCCCAAAATGTGAAAGTGTGTTTGGCTCCTGATTTAGAACTGTAATAATGTACTGTACTTTTATCAAAAACAGTATCCGGTGCTATTTTCTTATCACCTTTTGTTGGCATTTTCACTTTTTCAGAACCGTTTGCCCAACTATCAAGCATCGCCAGTTCTATTTCATTAGTAATTTTGCCGTCTATATCAGTACTCCAAAAATTTTGTATAAATTGTTTTGTCTTTTCTGTTGCTTGCGTAGAACCTAATTTAGAAATCACTTGACTTTTTGTCATGCCAATATTGAAAAAATTTACCATAAATTGCTCCTCTTCCGATTGTGTTCCTCGTATTATTTATATAAAGTCTTTTTGGTATGCAAAAATGCCAAAATGTAACAAAAGTTTTACAAAAAATTGTCTAAAATTTAGACAACTAATTACCCGAACGGCTAGTTGATAATGTTGCCGACAAGAGTTAATCTTATTGTGTAATAGATTCAATTTGAAGGATTAATAAAAAATAGTTTATAAAAGGCTGGATTGCTTCAACCTAATCGGTTTCGCAATGACAGTTTATAAAAAAATATGTTCAT
>CADBPN010000052.1 GCA_902796585.1 uncultured bacterium | reverse complement strand
CCTGAAGAAACAAAAGCTCCTGATATGTCAGCAATGGCAGGAATGGGCGGCATGGGCGGTATGATGTAATTCAACCGTTAATGAAAATCAAAAAAGAGCGTTCACACAGTGAACGCTCTTTTTTATTACTTTTTATTGTTCAATTATCTAATTATCTAATTTCTTTAAAAGTTAAATCAATTTTATTTTTGTTAATATCGCCTTTTAATTTCATTCTGTAATATAGCGTATTTTTGGAATCAGCTTTAATTTTCGGAACTTTAGAAAGCTGTGATTGATATATTTCTCTTGAATTTTCCGGTCTGAATACTACTTTTAAAATTAAACTTAAAGGAACGCAAAATATCCTGATACCCTTTGGAGCTTCTTTGCTGTATTTCCAAAATAATTGCAAATCTGCAAGCTGTTTTTCCATTTCATAATTGCCTTCCAAATACATTGCAGACACTTCATGCCATGTTGTTATATTAATATTTTTTAATTCAGTATTATGAACATCAAAAGTTCCCTTTATATCATCTTTCATAAGGTCTTTTTTTGTTAAATCTAAATTTGTTATTTCAGATAATTTATATTTTGAATCATTAAACGCAAATTCTGTATCACCAAGTTTTGGTAAAAAACCTTCCTTGATTTCAAAATTACAATGAGCATCCAAATACTTGAACATATCTTTTGCATTAAGGTCTAATTTTGCATTAGCAATTCCTTCTATCTGATTCTGAAGATTAAGTGTCATTTCTGCAACTTTGTTTGAATTAATATTTTGAGCTTCAAAATTCATTCTTGATGCATTTGAATTGAAATCATAAATCCCTTTTGCGTGAATTATACCATCTGCAAATTTTAAATCGCGCATCTTAAAATCAAATACATTATTTTTCATGCTGCCCAACAGATTTACATTTTGGAGCAAAAATTTATCTCTTCTAATTTCGTTAACAGCTATTTCCCAATTATTAATTGTCATAGGAGAGTCTGTTACTTTTTTTGTAATCTCATTAGGATCTATTTGAGTCTTATTTTGTTGTGTTTCAGGTGTTGTTTCAAAAATAAGTTTATCCAAAAACATTTTCATATTATAAATTAATGTATCACCATAAATATTATTTTTGAGGCTTAGTTCTGCCAAATATTTTTCGCCTTTAAAGAATCCGTCTGATGTTACATTAAATATGCCATTTTTTGATTCTACATGTGCTTGGTTAATATGGAATGCTTTGTGTCTTGCATGCACTATATCAAAAGTTCCCAATACTTGATTATTTTTAAAATCATACTTTAAATCACCCTTAAATTCTCCGCCTTTTACTTTTTCTCCGAAAGAACCGGTTACAGATATCGGGGCATAACCGTTTGTATTGCATGTTATATATTGAGGTATAAATTTATCCGGATTGTTTTTATCTACATTTTTCTTGAATAAACCATTACCTGAAACGACAATATTTTCTTTTTTAGAATCTGAATAAGAATATTTATATTCTTTCAAATACAAATCATTATCATCTTTTAAAGTATTGGCAGATATTTTTCTGTTATAATTTCTTAATCCTAAATAAAAAGAATTGTAAATCAAATCGCTATTTGCCGGAATGTCGATATTATAATATACATCAGGTTTTTTGTTTTTTATTTTATAAATTAAGCTGAAATTTACCGAATTTAGGACGGTTAGATTAGGAACGTAGTCGAACTTTTTAGTTAGTGTCGTTTTCATTGTTCCGATAACTTCTTTTTCGGGAGTTCCCATTTTTGTAACATCCAGTGTATGAACAACTTTTTCTTTTCCTAAAATGCCTTCTGCTACTGAATCTACAGTTCTGCCTCTGAAGTTGAAGACAGCTTCTTTGAAGTATAAAGGAATATTAAACCAAACTGCATTTGCGCTAAGATTATTTGCAATACATTTTCCCCAAATACCTTCTTTATTAATTTTCAAATTTACATTAACTGTACCGTTAAAATTTTTGAAATTTTCAATGAACTTTTTAGAAGAATCCTGTGATTTTTGGAAATGCAATAACATAGGCATGATTTCTGAAACAGAGAGTTTTTCGCCATTTATATTGAAATCTGTGGATTTATTTTTATCAATCAAAATTCCGTCTACGTATAGGTTAGAATTACCCAATTTTATTTTAAATTTGTCTGCTTTCAGCCCGTTTTCTGCTGCTTGCAAATTTCCGGAATCACCTAATATGATTGTTTCTTTTAAATAAGGAGTTTTTATATCTGCCTTTATTTTTATACAATTGTTTATACTTTCAATGCTTTTTGCATATATGCTTATTTTATCTGATTTATAGGTTAAATTTTGTATATTGATTTCAGGCAGTTTGCCAAGTTCAAAATTGTTTTTTTTGTTTTTATTTGGTGATTTTTTAAGTTGTTTTAAATAGTTCCCGTCAACATATATTTTTTTTGCATTGATTAAAATAAGTTCATTTTTCAATAACTTATAATTTACGGATACCTTTTTAATATCTAAAACCGTATTATGGTTATTTATGCCATCTATGCTTTCAATATTTAAAACAAGTAACAAAGTCGGAGATATTTTTAAATTTAATGCAGTAATGTTTGTTTCTATTCCGGTTTTAGAATGAATTAATGATTGCAGTTTATTTATTGTCATTTTATTGTTTATTATTTGAGGCAATAAAAACACAATTCCTGTATATAAAATAGCTACAGATAAAAGTATTATACAAAATGTTATTTTAAAAATATTTTTCATACACTGCAATATTATATGCCCTTTTCTATAAGTCATCCTTACTTATATCTAAGACTTTTTTGTCTTTAAGCTTTAGCGGTAAACCAATTTCACGTTCTAAACTTGCAGCAGTTGTGTTGTAATTAAGCATTGCATTATAAAAATCCAAACGAGCGTTTAAGTATGTATTTTCACCATCTTTAAGCTCAATCGCATCACCGACACCGGCTTTATAACGTCCGGTTACTTGTCTATACTGTTCTTTTGCTTGATCTAATGCAAGTTTTGCAATCACAATAGCTTCTCTGTCAGTTTCTAAATCCATATAATTCTTCTTGACATTGAAGTATACATTATGTTTAGCATCTTCGTACTGAGCGTTTGCTTTTTTGAAAGTAGCTTTTGCTTCGTCGACTTGCTTTTTAATTCTCCATATATTTAAGGCACTGTAATTAAGTCCAACTCCAACTTGGCCGGTCTGAAGGTTATATTCATTACCTATTCCGTTACCATAACTGCCGAATATTCCCAAATTTGGAGTAAATTCTCTTCTTGTAGCTCTTAAATTCATTTTAGCCGCATCGGCACTTTTCTTTGCAGCAATAAGTTCCGGTCTTATTTCAAGAGCCGTCTTAATTGCATCTTCTTCCGTAATATCAAACAAATTAAGTGTAAGTTGGTCGGAAAGTTCGTAGTTTGTATACTCGGGCATACCCATTATTTTGGACAACATAACTTGTGCTACGCCTAAAACATTTTTTGCTTTAACTAAATTAAGTTTTGCTTTACCTAAGTTATACTCTGCAGTAACAACATCGATTTTAGGTTTTGTACCATATTTATAAAATCCCCAAGCTTGCTCTAATTGTAATTGAAAATCTGCAACGGTATCTTCATATACTTGAACTTGAGCTTGAGCGAAAAGCACATTGTAATATGTTGCTTTTATATTGTAAATTATTACGTTAATATCTTCTTTTGTATTTTCTGTAGCTGCTTCATAAAGTCTTTTTGCCATATCTGCAGTAGCTTTTGTTTTACCGAAATCAAATAACAACATTTTGGCTGAAACATTCGGAACATAGCCCATTGTTGAATACTGGCTCATAGATCTGCCATAAGGTCCGCCGCCAATGTATTTGTTGCCGCTTCTTGAAACGTCAAAACTTGCACTGATTGCAGGAAAATAATTTGCCCATGCCTGACCTATTCTTGATTTATAAACATCTTCATTAAATATCGATGCTTGAATTGCCGGATTATATTTAATTGCATTTTCTATACAATCGTTGAGCGTAAAAACAGAATGCGTTTCGTTTGTATATGGAGGTTTTTCTTCCGTTGTTTTTTTCTTATTTTTTGTTTCTTTTGTTTTGGTAACACTAACAGCTTGTGTATTATTCTTGTTCTTTAATTTACCCCAAGAGAATGCTTGAACAGCATTTGTAGAAGTCAATACAAAGCAAGATAACATTGCTAAACTTATAAGATGTTTTTTACTTAAATTCATACTCTTCTTTCTTAATTTCAATTTTAAAAACTTATACGTCTTATATTATCATATAAAAACACAATATAGAATAGCATAAAAAGTTTGATTTGTTATAATCTGAAAGTTATCATGTGGTCCGCGATATTTGTCAGTCCTTCCGGCATTCGTTTCAGTGCTTTTTGCAGGTTTTCTTTATATTCAACGGCATTTTGTTTAATCCATTGTTGAACAAGTTCTTTTAAAGGAACTGTTCGATGAGATAATAATACGATTTTTTGAGTATTTTTCATTTCACTCGGGTTTTGTACTAATCGATTCCCTTCTTCATATAATGCTTTATTTGGGTCATTTTCGTGTCTTATACTTATATCTATAATATCTCCGGTTTTTTGTTTTTCTGAAATTAATCTTAATTCTGATTTCATTTTAGTAATTAAATCTTTTAATTCTCCCATTGAATCTGTTAATTTCATATATTTTTCTATAATGTCTTCATGATTTCTCATGGTCTGATACCTAAGATTATAAAATGCCTTGCATCTTTTAGTTGACACATCATTGAAAAGGTGAAATCCGTCGCTGTCATGCGCAGCACTATCGCATTTGTCTATGTCTTCGCGTAATTTTTTTAAACTGTCTTGAACCGCTTGTTTTGTTTTATTTATTTCAGCTTGTTTCATTTCTTTGAATATTTCATTCTTTTTTAAATAAACTTTCAAAGATTCTTCCAAATTCATTGGAGCGGATTCTGTAATATGGTTTCTGTATTCGCCCAAGTTAACTTCTAAAGGATATTCATAATAACTGACAGTTCCTAAGATATCTTTGGATATAGCAGGATTGCGTTTATCCATAGGAGAGAAGATTTCTTCATTATCAGGAAGTCTTGAAGCTAAAATATTAATTTGCTGTTTCTTTTCCATTACCGGTTTTTTAACATCATAATATGGAGCATGAACAGATGTATTGTGATACAATTCCCAACTGTAAGGACGATACTCCATTAACCAATTTTCGTTTTTTGTTTTATCGGTAAATAGACCTTTAAATGTATTGTTAGAAGATATAGCACTTATTTTCATATATAACTCCTTATTATTTAATTCCATGTTTTAAATAGAAATTTTTCAATTCATCAAATAAAGGAATAAGTTTTGATTTTGATAAATTTAATTCATTTGTTTTGTTAATTACTTCTTGAGATAAAATTCTGATTTTTTCTTGTAATTCCTTTATTGTATTTTTTTGTTTTATAATATCATCACTTATTTTTTTGCTGTAATTCTCGTATGCAGTAATAAATTTCTTATAATGATCATCATTATTTATTATAGATAAATTTTCATTTTCAAAAATAGATAATCTCAATCGGTAGGAGGGTCTTTCTTCATCTCTCCACTTTAGTTCAAGTTTATTTTCAGTATTTTGCGGTAATTTTCTCAGTTCCTCATACAATTTAATTCTTTTTTTAAATGATTCGATTAGCTTATTATTTTCTTCTATTCTTTTCTTATCATTTTCTATTGACCGTTCTGTAGTTCCAATATCTCGTTTTGCAGAACCAAGTGCACCTTCTAAACCATAAAGTTCGCGACCTTGTTCTTCTTTAATTCTTTTTATCTCATTTGCTTTATTATATATCTCTAATGCTTCTTGTGCTTGACGTCTTTTAGCAAAAGAATCTTGCTGCTGCCATATATAATAATCAACTTTTTCTTTCGAATCTTGAGGATTAATCCCTTTTTGCAATTTTTCTTTGTACTGTGCTTCAAAATTCTTAGCTGCGGCTTCTCGCCTATCGTGGAAGTCGCTTATAGCCTGAAAGTGTTCTTCATATCTTGTATTATCATCATAAAAATAACCTGCACTGACTTTATCAATATTTGGATAACTCGGTTCCATATCGCTTATGGCATAATCATGTTCTTTTAATACCTGATTAAAATCTATTTTTTCATCCGGATCGCCAAAATATATCTTACCTGTGCGAGCTTTTCTTCTGTCAAATGCATTTTTTACAGTAGCAAATTCCGGAGATAAATTTTTTACTTGATAAGTAAAATCAACATAGGGATCTGTACCTATATTTGAAGGAGTATCCTGAATTGCTAAACGATGGTTTGTATCATATCCAAAATACTTTGTTTTTCCTTTAAAAGAACTCTTTTGAATTATAGAACTACTTTGAATCGGCAATACTTTCATATAATACCTCCTAAAAACAATACACAACCGGATAAGTACTCAATAATTGAGTTTATTATATGAAAAACAATAATTTTGCAAAATAGGTTGTTAACAAATGTTAAGACAATTAATTTTGTTTAAGAAAACTTTTTAATCCTCTTTCTTACTGTTAAATTTTTTGTCTACTAAATCTTGAATGATGACATAGAAAGCAGGTGTTAAAACAGTACCGAGAGTAGCAGCTACAATCATACCTCCTATTACTGTAGAACCTACTGAAATACGGCTATTTGCGCCGGCTCCGGAAGCAAATAACAAAGGTAAAATACCTAAGATAAATGCAGCTTCTGTCATCATAATTGCTCTGAATCTTAATAGCGAGGCCTTAATTGCAGCATCTTGAACAGTTAAACCATTCCTCTCATGTTCTTGTTTTGCGAATTCTACAATCAAGATAGATTGTTTTGCAGCAAGACCGATTAAAGTAATTAACCCGACTTGTGAATATAAATCTAAAGCCTGCCCCATCATCAATTGGAAAATTAATGCTCCGACCAATGCAACAGGAGAAATTAAAAGTACTGCAACCGGTATCATCCAACTCTCATAAAGAGCAACAAGGAAAAGGTAAACAAACAATAATGCAAATCCAACAACGAGTCCGGTTTGGCCGGATGATTCTAACTCTTGTAATGAAGTCCCCGACCAAGCAAAAGTATAATCATGCGGTAAATATTTCTTAGATAAATTAGTCATTGCTTTCATTGCATCACCGGAAGATTTACCGCTTGCCGGTGAACCTTGTATTTGTGCAGCTCTAAACTGATTAAATCTTGTAATTGAAACCGCACCAACCGTTTGTTTTGGTGTAATCATTGTCATAATAGGAACAGGTTGCCCCTTTTTATTTATAACAAATATTTTATGTAAGTCTTCAATTTTATTTCTATAATCGCCTTCGGCTTGCATGAATACTTTAAATACTCTGCCTAATTTATTAAAGTCATTAATATAAGAGTATGACAGTGTTGAAGCCAATGTGTTGTGAAGCTCATACAAATCAACACCCTGCGCCAATGCCTTATCGTAATCAATATCTAATTGATATTGAGGTACGTTAGCTTGGAACTGTGTATATACATTCTGTATTGATGCATCCTGATTTGCTAAAGCTATAAATTCATTTGCAAATGCGGCTATATCTTGTACACTGGCATTTCCTGTTGACATAAGTTGATATTCAAATCCTCCAGCCATACCCAGACCATCTATTGCCGGCGGTGAAAGTGTGAATATCGAAGCTTCATTAATATCAGCGGTTCGTTTATATATTTCTGTTAAAATTCCATTATGTGAAAGATCTGTTTGTTTGCCCTGAATTTTACGAATAATCCAGTCAATAGGATTTACTTTTCTTTCTCCCCATTCGGTCAACTGGGTTATAATAGTTGCCTGATTTGAAGGTCCAAACCCTCCGAAAGCAATAACTCTATCCTGATCAATGCCTTCTATTCCATCTATTGCACGAATAAATTTCAGACAAACATCTTTTGTTCTGTTTAACGATGCTCCATCCGGCAGTGTTACGACAGATATAAGCATTCCTTGGTCTTCATCAGGAATAAATCCTGTAGGAATAACTTTGAATAATCCCAACATCAATAATACTATTGCGATATATGTAATTATTGTTAGTTTTTTGTCAACTACAAATTTTTTGACTAAATCAATATAATAATTGGTTAATTTATCAAACTTTTCATTGAAAATGGCAAGTCCTTTGTTTACATAATCTTGTGCAATTTCTATCAAAGGAAATTTTTTGTTTTCTTGCTTTTTAGAAGGTTTTAATATGATAGAACACATTGCAGGAGAAAGCGATAATGCGCAAACGGCAGAAAATGCAATAGAGACTGCTATACAAACAGCAAATTGTTTATACATAGTACCGGATAAACCACTCATAAAGCACATAGGAACAAATACTGCCATAAGAACTGCTGCCATGGCAACAAGAGAGCCGCCAACTTCTTCCATAGTAATTTGGGTTGCCTCTAATGCGGATTTACCCTCTTCGATATGACGTTTTACGTTTTCTATTACAACAATTGCGTCATCTACAACAACTGCAACGGCAAGCACTAATGCAAACAGTGTTAACAGGTTCATAGACATTCCTAAAACCTTCAATGCAATAAATGTACCAATCAAAGATACAGGAATTGTTACGCAAGGAATGAGGGTGGCTTTAAAGTCACCTAAGAATACAAATATAATTAAAATAACGATTATAGAAGTCAAAAGAATTGTAAATTCAACTTCGTCCATTGATTCGATAATAAAAGTAGAACTATCCAACATAATGTCTAACTTCAAAGAATCAGGCATTGTCGCGGAAAGCTCATCCATTACTTTATGAACATTTTCGCAAATTTCAACAGTGTTGGCACCCGGAAGCGGCATAACCTGAATGAGTGCAGCTGGTTTTGTATTAACTATACCAAACATTGAATATGACTTTGCACCTAATTCCACTCTTGAAATTTCTTTTAATCTTAATTTTGAACCATCAGAATTAGAACGAATTATTATATTTCCAAACTCTTCTGGAGTCTGAAGTCTGCCTTTGGTAAGTAGTGAAAGCTTCAAGCTTGGATTTGTATCTGTCGGCTGATCACCCAACGCACCTGCTGAAAGCTGAATGTTTTGGTTTTGTATGGCATTTCTAATTTCTGCTATTGTAACTTTATAACTTGCAAGTTTTGCAGGATCAAGCCATATTCTCATACTATAATCGTCTGCACCAAATACGTTAACAGACCCTACACCGTTAATTCTTTTTATAGCATCTTTTACATAAATATTGGCGTAGTTAGTTAAATCCAATTGGTTCCAAGAATCATTTTCGGAACCCAAATTCAAAATAATAGCACCGGCTCCTCCGACTTTGTTTTCGGCGGTTAGACCCTGTTGCATAACTTCTTGCGGTAAAAGCGCCTGAACTTGTTGAAGTTTATTTTGAACATTCATCAGGTTAATATCATTATCCGTACCGGTTTTGAAATATATATTTAAATTGTAAGCACCATCATAACTTGTTGAGGACATGTAAATCATATCCTTAACACCATTGAGTTGGGATTCTAAAAGTGAAGCAATAGAAGATTCTATAACAGCAGCACTTGCACCGGGATAATATGCTGATATAGTAACCTGAGGCGGTGTAATATTTGGATATTTCTCTTGCTGTAATCCGAACAATGAAAGTAATCCTAAAATTACAATCAAAGCCGATATTACAACTGCAAATCTCGGTTTTTTAATGAAAAAATATAAATCTTCTTTATTAATCGCCATTCTCTTTGTTCCTTTTATTCCTGTTGGGTTACACCCAACCTACTGCTTTTTGGGTAAGTAGGGTGCTGTGTTTTGCATTAAAACTATTATTTTTTCTTTTCCGTTTTAGTTTCTGTTTGGTATTCTTTTGTTTTTACAGGTTGACCTGATTTATAAATATCCTGAATACCTTTCATTACCACAACATCATCATAATCAAGTCCTTTTTCTACAATCCAGTTATTCTCATAGTTTTCATTAACTATAATATCTCGTTTTTCTGCTTTACCATCTTTAATTACCCAAACATAATATCCGGTGCCTACATCTGTTTTTGTTGCGGATTGAGGAATAAGCATAACTTTTTGCGGATGATTAACTCTTATTGTTACATTAACGTAATCGCCAGGAACAAGGAGTTCATCAGGATTTTCGAACACTGCTCTCATTGTAACTGTACCGGTATTCTCGTCTACTTTGTTATCTACAAATTCAATTTTACCTTCTTGTTCGTAGGTTGAACCATCTGAAAGGCCTAATAGAACTGATACAGTGCTGTCATCTTCAGGGTTTTTGTTTTTATTATCTTTGAAATATCTTTTTATTTCAATGAAATCTCCGCTTTTCATAGGGAAAATTACTCTCATAGGATTTGTGGTATAAATTTGAGCAATAACACCCGTTGACGGAGTTACATAGTTACCAACAGAAACAATCGCTTTACCAATTCTTCCATCCATTGGAGAAGTTATATTAGTATAGCTTAAATTTAAGTTTGCTTTATTCATATCGGAAACAGCTCCGTCTAAAGCTGCTCTATTTTTATTTCTTTGAGTCAGGGCGTTATCATAGTATTCTCTGCTTACTAAATCGTCTTTTAAAAGCTGTTCTGCGCGTCTTAAATCGATTTCAGAATTATTATAAACAGCTGAGTTCTCATTAACTCGCGCTCTGGCTGTTCGTGCTGCAAGAGAATATTCTTCAGGTTCTATTAAGAACAATTTTTGACCTTTTTTTACTCTATCACCTTCTTGAAAATATTTTTCTTGAAGCCAGCCGCTGACACGAGCAATTACATCTACCGATTTTTGTGCTTCAATACGTCCGGTAGTGCTATAAGTAGGATTTATTTCCTTTGCAATTGGATTCGCAACTTCAACAGTTTTTGGCTGTGACATCATATATGCAGTTAATGCCCCTGTGATTAATGTTTTTCCTTGATTCCAAATTATCGGAACAAGAATAACCGCTAAAATTCCTGCTGTAATTTTAGTCTGTTTTGACTTCCAATCTATTTTCTTCATACTTTTTTCCTATCCTAATTGATAATAACACTTTGTTATTCTAACATAAAAAGTTATTTTTATAACTATTTTAGTATTTGATATAAAAATATATTTGCAATTGTATAATAACATTCAGTTTGAGAAGAAAAAACAAAAACTTTGATAATTGTTATGGTAAAAACTTGAAAGACTCTGTTTTTTGTTGGGTTTCACCCAACCTACGCACTAAATTAAAACTTTAATTTGTAGCGTGCATTTTAATGCACGAACTTTTTTAAATTACCTATTTTTGTCCTTTTATGTGATTTTGGTATTGTCGGTATTTGAGGCGAAAATTTACCCCTTTAAAATTCAAATTTCGGAATTTTGAGGACAGAAAATGGACATTTCGGACATTTTAAATCAAGCTATTTCCGACCTTGTTAAATCGGCAAAAGCTGGATTGTTTCTGGCTTTTACCCTCGTAAAGACATATACCTCTTCCGACCAAATGTCCTGAAAAAAGGTACCTCTTATCCCCAATAAGTAAGGCATAAAAACGCCTTACTTATTGGAGATGGCGGGAGTGTCTTGAGTCGCTCGCATTAAACGGG
>CADBPN010000051.1 GCA_902796585.1 uncultured bacterium | reverse complement strand
CTTTTTGTGTAAGCATTTTGCCGTACTCATGTTGCAGCGGTTTCTCCATATATTGTTCAATATTGCATACGTTGGAGTACCTGATACCATCGACATAACCATGCGCAGAAACTCCAAATCCATAATATTCTTCATTGTTCCAGTAATTTATATTGTGTTTCGATTCAAAACCTTTTTTTGAAAAATTGCTTATTTCGTATCTGTAAAATCCGTTATTCTCAAGAATTTTATTAATAAATTCATACATATCAGCTTGGATATCTTCGTCGGGCAGATTATCCGGTTTATATTTCCCAAAATAAGATCCGTCTTCTATTTTTAGTCCATAAGTTGAAATATGTTGAATATTTAAGTTTAAAAATTTTTCTAAATCAGTTTTTAAATTATTTAAATCTTGATTTGGAAGTCCGTATATCAAATCAACGCTTATGTTGTCGAATCCGCTTTCTTTTGCCATTTCTACAGTTTGAATTATTTGTTTGGAGTTATGCCGTCTGCCGATTTGTTCCAGAATTTGGTCATTAAATGTTTGAGAGCCGATGCTCAAACGATTTATTCCGATTGATTTTATATCATTGATGTAATCTACAGTTGTGTCGTCCGGATTAATTTCCAATGTTATTTCACAGTCAGAAGATAGTGAAAATTTTTTAATAATTTTTTCAATAAGTTCAGGTTTAATAAGTGATGGCGTTCCGCCTCCAAAATATAACGTATCTAAGCTTTCACCAGCATAATTTTCAGTGATTTCTTTTAAAAGAGAATAAATATATCCTGTCATAAGTTCAGGTTTATTAAATGAAATAAATGTACAGTATTTACATTTACTTTTGCAAAAAGGAATATGAATATAAGCACTTTTCGGCATAACCAGATTTATTCCTTTACCTCTTTACCCATTTACCCCTATTCACCTAATTTTATAAAGTTAGAATCCCACCTTAAATCAAGATATTTAACTTTTTTATTCAAGGATTTAACATTTGGAAGAAGTGACGGTAATCTGTTAATTTTCTCAAATGTGCCGGCATTAAAACTTCCTAATCGTATGTTAACGGTTGGAATTTTTACGTAAACATCTTTAGGATCTCTGTAATCAATGTATTCGATTTTTTCTCCGGTATTTGTTTCAACAAGTTCTGCAAGTTTTTTGAATCGGCTGACCTTGGTTTTATCCCAATTTCTGTAGTCATCTCCGCTTCCGTATGTAATTATTCTTACAGTTTTAAACTCTGGAGAAAGCGGCATATAATCTCTTCCGATAAGTTTTCCGTCGTTTGCAAAAAAGGCAATCGGTTCAACATCAATATTTGGAGCTATTGTTAAAATAGGAGTTCTTTCTATTATAATGACTTTTAGCCTTGCCGGGTACCAAAATCTTCTTATGTAAACTTCCTGTACCGGTTCTAATTGCATGATACTTTCTTTTAGATTGTCAGTTTTTACTAAAAATATCGGTTTTGTGCAAACTTGATTTCTTCTTAGTGCAGAAAGTATTTTTTGTGACGGAACTATTTTATTGTTTACAATTTCTAAAGACGTACTGTTTAAGCTGTCAAAAGCATTTGTATGCAATCTCCATTGGGGCATTTTTAATACAAAAATTCCGAAAGCAATCAAAAAAATCATTGTTGCAAGTTTCCATAATGCACGCAGTTTATTTAATCTTTTTCGTGATTTCCTTACCTGTCTTTGCATTCTTGCTTGTTGAAGGCGTCGGTTTTGCCTATATCTGGGATGAAATTCTTGTTGTTCGTCTTCCGGTATCATTTGTTAAGTCCTGCGCTGTTTAATATCATTAATACTAACTCATCATAGTTAATTCCGCAAACTTTTGCTTGTGCCGGTAAATCACTTGTATCTGTCATTCCCGGATTTGTGTTTATTTCCAAGAAATAGGGTTTATCATCTTTTATCATGAAATCTACTCTTGAAACTCCGGAGCAACCGGCTGTTTCATGTGCTTTTACGGCAATTCCTTTTACGAGTTTTGTTGCTTCTGCACTCAAGCCCGTAGCAGGAACTATGAATTCGGATAATCCCTTTGTATATTTTGCATCAAAATCGTACCATTCGGTTTTAGTTCTTATTTCTAAAATTTCCGTTGCAAAAGCTTTGTTATTTTTATCGTGTAAAACACCTACTGTTACAAAGAAACCGTCGATAAACTCTTCTATAAGAACATCATCATTAAATTTTACAGCTTCATTGTATGCCGCTTGAAGTTCTTCGGGTTTATTAACTTTTGTCATACCAAAACTTGAACCTTCAGATACAGGCTTGGTAATAAGCGGATATTGTAATCCTTTTACAGCTTCATTTACATTTTCACCTTTTTTTACAAATACAGATTTAATAAGCGGTATATCTTTGCAAGTCGAAAGAATTCTTTTTGTGTATTCTTTATTCATGCAAATAGCGCTGGACATAACGCCGCAACCGGTATATGGAATTTTAAGTATTTCTAATATGCCTTGTATACAGCCGTCTTCACCGTATTTCCCATGGAGCGTGTTGTATGCATATTCAAAACCGTTAAGCTTTGTCATCACATTTGAGTCTACGTCCACTATTGCTGAATTTTTGTACCCCAACCTTTGTAATGCCGCCAATACATTTTTACCGGAACGAAGAGAAACTTCTCTTTCTGATGACATTCCTCCGCATAAAACTGCTATTTTTGACTCTCTTGGTATAATATATTCCATAATTCTTCCTCTTTTCCGGTCTTTTCACCTATATATAATATTTCAGGTTTTAATTTAATTGTGTATGTGTCCTTTACTGCATTATACATTTTTACCATTAAATTTAAAACATCTATTGATTTTGCATCACCTTTATTTACAATAAAGTTTGCGTGAGTGTCCCAAACTTTAACTTTTTCAAAATCAAAATTCTTGACTCCTGATTTATCTAAAAGTCTTCCGGCTGAATCATTTTCAGGATTTTTAAATACACTGCCTGCATTTGGGTATTTCAATGATGGTTGGATTGATTTTCTGAACTCCAAATTCCTTTGAATCAAATTATCAATATCTTCTTTAGGCATTTTTTGCAAATCGAATTCTGCGTGCAAAAGTATGTAGTCGCCATTTTGCAATAATGAATTTCTGTAAGAAAAATTCATTTCGTCTTTTTGTTTATATTCAATTTCTTTTGTTTTTTTATTAAACACGCAGCATGACACCAGCTTGTCGGATATAGATTGTCCATGAGCCCCTGCGTTCATGTATATGTCACCGCCTATTGACCCCGGAAATCCTATCATAAATTCAAAACCGGAGAGAGAAGCTTCTGCTGTTTTTTGTGCAATTAAAGGTCCTTTAACACCTGCTGACACAAAAACTTTTATTCCTCTTATTTCGTATTGTTTAAGTTCTGTTGTTAAAATAATATTTCCGTTATACCCTTCAGAGGAAATAAGAACATTGGAACAACTGCCCAAAACAATATAATCATCAAGTTCTCTCAATAATTCAGTGAATTCTGACTGTGTTTCAGGAAAATAAACTTTTTTAACAATTCCGCCAATTTTAAACGACGTGTGATTCTTTATTTCATAATTCTCTTTAACAATCACAGAGCTTTCTTTACCTCCAACCCAGTTAATTATATCATAATTAAACAGAATTATAAATCTAATATTTATATTATTAATCTTTGCTTCTCATAATAATTTCAGCGCGGTAACGCTTATATGAATGGTTTAAATCAGTCATACTTATTGCTTTATCAATAGCATCAATCGCATTTGGATAATCACCGGCTGAATCATAAGCCGATGCAAGTGAAAAGTAAGAAAATGCACTATTTTCGTTCGCAACCATTTGTTTGCATGTACGGATTCTGTTTGTATCATATAATTTTTTCAATTTTTTGCATTTTTCCAAATCTTCTTCTGCAGATTTTATATCCCCCAATGCTTTATTTATCTTATATCTTCTTGCGTACAAAAAGAAACATTCACTGTTGCCATCGATTTCTTTTATTGCCATATCTATATATTTTAGAGCAAGCTTGTTATCAACGTTAAAATATCTTTCGGAGTTTTCAACGTATTTTTTCATTGTATCTGTTTTAATAATAGAAGATTCAAAATTATATTTTAAAGTTAGGTATTCTCTTTTGCTATCTTCCGGTAGATGCGGGAACGGAGCGGATGTTTTTATTGTATTAACGGCAGATTCGTCAAAAACGGCATTTCCGGAACTTTTATCCACTTCTGTATAGATTATTTTTCCGTCCCGGTCTATTTTGAATATAACGGAAACTTTGCCTTCTTCCATGACTTCCGGAGCTCTCCAATTATCTTCAATCTTTTTATTAAGTTTTTCCATGTATTCACTCATGTCATATTGGTTTATTGCTTTTTCCTGATATCCTCTGTAATCAAAACTTTCAGCACAAACAGGTGTCACCAAAAATGACACAAATACCCCAATTGTTAAAAGAGATTTCGTACTCATACCCCAAAACATATCTGCATTCTATCTTAAATATTAATTAAAATCTACATTATTTAAAAAAGTGTAAAGATTTTCAGTAACTTTTTTTACAAAATCTTCTTTCATTTGAATTCTTGGAGTATCGGAAGGTAAGATAATTTTATGCGTTTTAAACTGTTTTTTTGTGTATATGGTTGAGTACATAAGACCAACAGGCTTTTCTTTTGTGCCGCCGGTTGGGCCTGCGATGCCTGTGGTAGAAATGCAAATATCAGCGCCTGTTACATTGAAAAGTCCTTTTGCCATCTCAAAAGCACATTCCTCACTCACAGCGCCATATTTTTCCAATGTATCAGTTGAAACGCCGAGTATTTTATGTTTTGCTTCGTTAGAATAAGTAACAAAATTCAAATGGACAAAAGCTGAACTACCGCTTATGTCAGTAAATTTTGAACTTAAAAGTCCACCTGTACATGATTCTGTTGTTGCGATTCTTAAATTTTTACTTATTAAGATTTTCGATACTTTTTCTAAAACTTCCATAAAACAATTTTAAAAAAAATATGTAAATTATAGATGAATTGTAAATTTTTGTAAATTTTTTTACAAAAAAGCTAAAGTATTTTTCAAAAAAGCCGTAAATAAAGATGTAAGATAAATTATAAAAAGGAGTTTTTTATGGTAAACATTAGACCTGATTTTGATCCTGTAAGAGATGATGGAAGGGAAGGTTACACTACTCCCAAACAAACCGATGATGCCGAAAAAGAAAGAAATAGAATGGCTGAGATTGCCAAAGAACTAAGTATACAATTAACCGGGGAAGAGAGTGATGCAGAAAGAAGAACATTACTCAGTGAGTATAATGATATGCAAGCCCAAAAAGAAGAATTTGAAATATATCAAAATGTTCAAAGAGATGGAAACGGCTTAGATATCAATAACGACGGTACTATTGATAATAATGATACCTTAGATGCCGGACATTACAAAAGCAAACTTGAAGAATTAGGCAAGAGCATTGGTAAAAAAATAGACGAATATAGAAATAAAGGTTTTAATACAGTGGTTTCTTTCTACCAAAGTCTAGCAGAAAGTGTTGAAAAAACTAAAAATTACTTTAGGGATAAATATAACGAGTTAAACAACAAAGGATACATTAATAAAGAGCCTGGTATTGAAGTCATATCTGAGGAAGATGAGGAATCTAGACTACCGGTTGGCAGATATGAGGCAGGAGCAGTGGTAATAGATACTTTGAAAAAACAACAGGATATAACAAGAAATGGATTAGAAAAACAAGGATATAATATGAATTTATCAGACGATGACATATATTCACAATTGACAATTGAACAGCTTGGTGATGTGTTAAAAGTATTTGCCGAGCACCCTAATTGGCCAGTAGATAAACGAAGAGCATACGTAATAAATAATTACGGACCGTTTAACGATTGATAAATATCCATAATATATTGACTAAAAGTTTTACCCTTAATTAAAAACTTGAACACTTCCGGTACAAACTCTCTGCCGTCTTTTTTCTTGACGGCATACTCGGAAACTTCTTGTTTTATTATTTCTTCGTCAACTGTTGACCAAATGTCCAGTCTTTTTTCAAGAGGCGGAATATCTTGAAAATGCAAGTAATGTCCTGCTTCGTGTAAAAAAGAATCAAATTTGCTCTCTTTCGGTTTATCTAAATTTGATTTAGAAATAAACATATATGTGTCTTTCGGTAATTTTACACAAAAAGACTGTTTTAAAAATTTCGGTAAGAAGGCGATATTTTGCGGTAAATTTTTCACTCGCCCTTGTAAAAGATTCAGACCTTCTCTCTTATAGGAATTGACTGCAGAATTGTTCTTATATAATCTGTTACACAGGTTATACATAGTTTTATACTTTAATGATACTAATTCAAGACCTATATTCATATCTCAAAAACCTTACTATTAGTATGTTCCAAAGCAGCTTCCGCTTCTTTTTTACAGCAATTAAGATTCGCGGAAAGAATTCCGGAAATGTACGGCACAATTTTATCTTTTCCGATCGGATTTCCGTTTTCTGTTATTTTTTTTGATTTATGGTAAGAGAAAAATTTCACAAGCTTATCATCTGCAAATAATGAGTTTATATTACCGGAAGATGCATAATATTCACCATCTTCTTTTGAAAATTTAACGGGTTTCCCTATATAAATTGAACTTTCTTTAAAATTGTGTGCAAATCCTAACGGAATTACATTCACCGATTCTTTTAACTCAAGTACTCTTTTTACGATTGCGGAAATTCCGGGTTGAAATTTATATTTTAAAGGTAAAAAACTCAGTGATAAAAGTGCACCTTCCGGAAAAACAAACAAATTTGTTTTATTTTCGCTTATTTCTTGTGCAACTTTATCCATTAGTTTGGAGTTTTCTGTTTTAGCATTCTTATCTCCTAATCCTACTTTTAGCGGAAGCACTCCCATCCAGCGATATTTTTCTCCGCCATCGGCTTTGTGAGCTAAAATTTTGCTGTTTGCTAAAACTTTGCTTCTCGGACATTTATCTGCAATATCTTTGTACAAATATTCTCTGTACAAAAGTGCATTAAAAAATTTCGCAGCAAAAACATCAAATATAGATTTTGAAGTATGGTTCATGATAAAGATTGAACCTTCTTGCGAATTTACAATATCCATAAGTCTTTCAGATTCAACGTTGATTTCTGTCGGACGATTAAATGTACTTCTGAAAAATCTGTAACATTCACGAATAAATTCAGGCGAATCTTTATCGATTTTTTTATAAGATTCGTCTATTATTTGCTTTGCAGAATTTTTATGAAAGAGAGCACACCCTCTAAAGGTCTGCTCTCTCGTGTTATAGTTATTTATTGTTAACATATTTGTGATTAGTGGCAAAGATTGTACCAGCCCATGTTGTCCATTTTTCTGTTGTATGCTTCATCGTAGCATAAAGCATCACAAGGTCCGTCACAAGGATTGCAGCCGTCTACGTCATCATTTCCTCTGATAAATTCTTCTTTTGATGCTTCAGGTTTAGATAAACCTTTTACAAAAGATGTTGCAGCGGCACCAACTGCAGCGCCTGCTGCCGGTAATGCAACCTTAGCTAATTTTTGTTTGTTTCCGAATGTTGTTGAAACTCCGATAGGATTAATTCTCATTTTTAGTTCCTTTCCCCATCTATGATGGCATTTTTACACTTTTATGAATTTTACATAATCTATTTATAACAGGTTTAATACCGATTAATAACTTTGCGAGTCCCATTGAATTAATCATAAAATTTTGACCGGCAAGTTTAGCTGTATACAAAGACTTTGTTCCGAAATTTTTTGCCGGTTGATTACTTACGTTATCTTTGAATTTTATTTTTGCATTGAATGAGATATAATTGTTATTTGTCAAATTTATCATACACACGATATATAGTAACACATAAAAATAAAATACAATAGGATATACTGTTTATTTTTACAAAATTTAATAACTAAAAAGCATTTGTTACTTATGATGTATTTTGTTAACTTAATTTATTAAATTTCCTGACTAAACATATTATCATTGTTGAACATAAAAATACTGCTGCAATAATTATTCCCAGCCAGAATCCCATTAAATTCATATTTAATTTTATTCCCAAATAATATCCAATCGGAAAAGATATAAACCAGTATGAAATAAGATTTGTAATCATTACAACGGTTGTATTTTTCATTCCTCTAAAAATACCTGATAAAGCAACTTGAAGTCCGTCAAAAACTTGAAAATAACAGACGACAGCAAGTATTGGGACACATACTTTTATTAAATCGGAATCATTTGTAAATAATGATATTAAGAAGTTAGGACATAAAGCAATTATTATTGATGCCAGAGACATAACGACAGCACACATGCTTAATCCTGTCCAAGCGTAATTTTTTAATGTCGAATAGTCTTTTTTTCCGTTGGAATATCCAACTTTTACTGATGTCGATACCGCAAAAGCAAACGGAATCATAAATGTTACGCTTGTTAATGTCGTTAATATATTATGTGCAGCTGCGTATATTCCGGAAACTCTCCCCATTACAACCGAAACAATATTAAATGCAATAAATTCTATCATAATTGCAAATGAAGCTGGAACGCCCACTTTTAATAAGTCTTTAAAATACGTACAATCTTTATTTGAACCGACTCGAAATTTTATTAATGTATATATAAGTAAGACGATTCCCATAAAATATCTTACAATTAAACTTGATATTGCAAGTCCTATTGCGCCCATTTCGGGAATTATTCCGCAGCCGAAAACAAAAAGTATATTTAATCCCAAATTCAAAAATATACAAAAAATAGTCAAAACATTCGGAAAAATTACCACTTCATGAGCTTGCAGAAACTCTTTCACCATACAATGAAGATATCCGCCAAAAGAAGCAAAGGCTGTGATAAAGAAGTAATCTTTAATAATAGGAACAAGTTTTGGCTCAAACCCTATTTTATCAATAAGCGGAATACAAGAAAGAATCATACACATTGTTATGAATGCAAGAATCATTGCAAATTTTAGAGACGGATAAAAATACGTTTTTGCATCTTTTTTTTCACCTCTGTAATTAGACAGGACCGAAGAAATGCTTGCCAGTATTCCGATTCCAAACATCATAAGACAGTTTGTTATTGCAGTAGCAAGGCTTATTGCGGCAAGAGTGTTTGTAGAATGTCTGCCGGCAACAATTACATCTCCTACCCCAATCATAATAAAACCTAAATTCCCCAGCATAATAGGAAATGCCATTTTTAAAATGTCTTTTACGTAGAATAATCGGCTTTGCATAATAAATTAATTATATAACAAAACATTATTTAAAGAGCCGATTGTATAATAAGTCTGCTAAAAAATTACAAATTTTTTTCGCGCACTCTAATATTATAAAAAATAAAAAAGGCCGAACAAATTCAGCCTTTAAATAAAGTGTAGAAAAATTATAGTATACGAGAAATAAAGTGTCTGTTTGATTTAAAAACTAATAAATTAGAAACCCATTACTTTGTCCATAACCATATCAACAAGTCTGGGTGCTAATTCTGCGCCAAATTCGTCTTCTACAAGTTTGTATACTACATCGAATTTAGCCATAAATTGATCAATTCTTTCTTGTGTTTCTGGGTCTACATCTAATTCGTTGATAATTCCGTCATTATTTGTATCTGTAACTACAGGAACATAAACCCCGTTATTTGCTAAG
>CADBPN010000050.1 GCA_902796585.1 uncultured bacterium | reverse complement strand
CCCTGTGGTGCGTTATAAGGACGATTTGCAAGTATTACAATTATATATTTTTTCCCGTTTGGAGCGTAAACAATTCCGGCATCTCCCAACATTGTTCCAATGTCGCCTGTTTTATGAACAAGAATCGCACCTTCACCGAGACCTGCCGCAATAAGTTTATTATTCTTAACGTGGCTCATGTAATCTATTATGCATTCTCTTGAATTTATGTTTAAAAATCCGGGATTATCGAGATTATACAATATTTTTGCTAAATCTAATGCGGTTGTTTTATTTGTACCGCCTAAATCAGGCAGCCAGGTTCTGACATAAGTTGTTGAGATTCCCCAATCTCTAAGACCTATATTTATATCGTCCATTCCGCCTAGTTTTGACATAATCATATTTGTAGAGGAATTATCAGAATCCTGAATCATAGTCTTAGCTAAGACATCAATAGATAATTTTCTGCCCGTTGGTGAATATTGCAAATCTCCGGAGCCGGAAGCTTTGTAATAATCTGTCAAAATCATTTCATCATAAATCGTTAATTCACCGGCTTCAATAGATTTAAACAATCTTACAAGAACCGGTAATTTTATTATACTTGCTGCAGAATACTGTTTATCTGCATCTATATTTACATATTGCCCGTTTTCATATTCCCAAACATAGACTGTCGGCTTAATCATAGGATAACTTTTCATTAAATTTTGAAGCTGTCCCTTTAATCCCGCCATCTCTGATGTTTGATACATTGTAGTAACTTCGCTGTGGGACTTTTGTATTGTTGGTGTTAATAAAAGTCTGTTATTGAATAAATCATTTGCAAGGTAATTAACCGTAGGATTTGCCATTGTGTATATGTCAACAGTGTTTAAGCTATTTTTATCCTTAAACGCAAGTCCTTCCGCCATATCTCCTGAAACATTTATTTTATTAGGGAAAATAACTTGTTTAATCAAATTGTTAAAACAAGTAGGATAAACAAAATACATAAAAAGTGAAAGGGTTGAGAGTACGACAAACAAACGAAATAATTTGACAATCGGATTAATTTTTTTCTTAACTTTAACTTTCTTTTGTACAACCGATTTTTTGCGAACAGGCTCTGTTCTGACAACTCTCAGCCTGTTGTAATCTTCATATTCCCTTACATTTTGTCTCCGGTATGCGTACAAAATAAAACCTCAACTATCTTCCCACACCAACATGATATCATTTTTTATACCAAAGACAAATCCTTCATTTGGTTGATTGGGAGAAAATAGTTGAATAGAATTATATATCTGTTATTTGAGCCTCGAGTAATGACCAATCGTTATTATTATAAACTTCTTCCTGAATCTTTTTAATCAATACCTCACGATTCTTGCTGGTTATCTTATGTTTTGTTTTATCTGAAAAATTATACATTTCGTCAAACCCTAACCCCGGAGTACCGCTTGCATTACACATTATTGCACTAATTGGCGGCAAATCGTGCTGCAAACAAAAAGTTGAAACATATCCGGCAGGAATTCTTAAGCAACGAGAACCCTGCGAATGTTTGTATAATTCTCGGGAAACATCTCCATAAGTTGTAATTATGGGGTTGTGCGAGAGTTTAAAACTTTCTTTATTTTTCTCAATATGATTTAGAAAACATTTTGCAAGTTTTTGTTGAAAAATTGACAGTTTTTCTACTTTTTTATCTATTATACACATAAAAAATTCCTTTTTTTAAAACATCGTATTTGGAACCAGCCAGCTATATTCTGGAGTTTCGCCGGTATCTATAGCATTTTGATAATAACTTGTAATTGTTTCTATTGCACGTTTCAAAGCTTGTTCTTCAGAATATTCCCAATTTCTGCTTGTCCTATAAGCATCGAATTGTGTCGGAGTATGAATATAATGGCTTGTTGAAAAATAAACATTCTCCGGATTATCTAAGTATCGAAAAAGTCTGATTTTGATTTTTGTTTCCGGAAGTTCATCAAGTCGAAATGAGTATTCACCGATGACTTTTGCTAATTCTACTGCGTGTTTTTCTCCCATTGCCATAACTATTTCCTTTTTTCTTCGTTGTCGGGTAATTCTGTAAAAAATACGGTTTTGTTAAGCAATTCTTTGTCGTTCTTATTTACCACAAAGGAGAGAATAAGAATAACAATACTTATCAGAATAATTACTCCTGAAATACAGAGAATGTAAAGCTTGTTTGCTGTAACAAAGGTCATTAGAATACCTAAAAGCGCAATTAAAAACGCAAGAACGGCGATTAAATTTTTCATGATAGTTTCCCCTTTCAAATGATGTACTATTATAAGAACAAAATCCCCCAACTGTCTATTAGACAAACTACCTATTTTTTGGAATTCACGCAGCAAACTTGAGCTTGTAATCAACTAGAAAGATTTTTCTCTCTCTGCCGCGACTGGCTCTGAGCCGGTTTCTGTTCTATATTTCATTACTTTTGCAGGAGAACCTACTGCAATTGCATAAGAGGGAATCTCTTTGTCTACAAAAGAATTTGCTCCTATTACAGCTCCTTTGTGTATTTTTGCTCCGCTTACAATTGTGCAATTTGCACCAATCCAAACATCATCTTCTATTGTAATATCGTTTCTGTTTATGGAACCAGCAAAGCGCATAGGAATTTCTGTCTGTTTCCAATCATGATCTCCAACAACAATGGTTGTATGCGGACCAATCATGACACATTCTCCTATGCTTATATTGCCACCAAACATTACAACATACGGACTTAATTGAGAATATTTTCCGATTTTTATAATCGAACCCTTAGAATTTTGAATAACAACACCATTTCTTATTAGTACTGTTTTATCAATATTTCTTTCACCATCAAATACAAATATGGGTTTGTATTCTAAATTTTGATTATATTTTCCTCTAATTTTATCTACAATTTTTTGTACAAACTTAATATGCATACAGCCTCAACGTTCTATTTTTACCCAGTTATCACATATAACATCATCATCTTCATGCAGCCAAGGAGTCGGAGCAACTACTATGCCTTCACTATTTGCTTTTCCAAGCCAAGCTGCCCACCAACTAAAAGAAGAGTTCGCAACTATTGCGTGTTTACACTTTTCCATTAAGACCATATCTTTCCAGTCTTCATTATTATTAGAATTAGTATTTCCAATTATTGTATATGGTATGTCTAAATTTAATTCGGTTTTTACATATTCTTCACAATCTTGACCGAAAATAAAATAAGACGGATTCTTAACATGAGTATTAATATATAAAATCGCTTTCTTATAATATTCAGTCGGTAAAGCCCAATCAGCAAGATTCAAATAATCCCCCCTCCGTATATGTATAAATACAGAATTTTCGGTTTTTTGAATCTTTTGAATTATTTCTTGATTAAAAACATCTGTCGGTAAAATTTTAGGAAATGAAAATTCATTTTTAATAAAGTCTTTTATTGAACTAAAATATTTTTCATTTTGGAAATAACCTTCATAATAAACATTTTTCTGTTTTTTAAATAAATTTGAGTCATACAGGAATGCATTTTTTTGATTTATATGTTTTTTACATTTCCTTATTTGCTCTCTGGGAATAAAGTTAATATTGTTGTTAAATATATTCAAATTATAATTACGTATGATAACCCCTTGTGAATTTTCGTTCTTTTCATTAACAATAGAATTTTTTGCATCAGTAAACCAAGAATCATCAAACAACACTTTCATATTTGTTTTTAGTTCTAACGATTTTCCAAACGCATATTGAAACATTTGATTACCAAGTCCGCCCATAAGCTTTACAACAACAAGGCTTTCCTGTCTAAACTTTATTTTGAATCCCATAATAGTGACAACTTTATATTTTACTCCGCTTGAATAATCATTTTTAACCGAAAAGATTTTTTCCCAATAATTCTTTTTATTTGGTTTCAGTTGTACTTTTTGTTGTTCACAACAAGGATTTAAAATATCGAGAATTTTTTGCTGTATTAATTTATCATCTGTCAAATTCTCCAACATTGATTGTTGAATTTTCTTTGCATTGTTTTGTTGAAGTTCTGCTTTTGTATGAGTAATATTATCCGGATGTACACGATATTTGACTAAAACCTGTTGAATATTTGCAAAGTTCATTTTAAAAACTGCTTCCGCCCATAAACCATAATCGTGTGCAGCTTCGTATATTTCATTATATTTCAAATCATAATTTTCAAATTCTTCCCGCCCGAACATAATAGTAGAATGTCCAACGCAATTTCCTTTAATAAAATCTAAAATTTTCGGATATGGTTGCAATTTTATAATTTGATATTCCGGAAAACCCTCAAACCAGCTACCGACAATAGAAATATCTTTATTGTTGTCCAAGAAATCGACTTCTTTTTCCAAACGGTACGGTAATGATATATCATCAGAATCCATAATTGCTAAATATTCTCCCCTTGCAAGTTCTAACAACTTATTACGAATTTTGACTATACCAATGTGTTTTTCAAAATAAATTTTTATACGATTGTCTCGTGTTTTATAAAATTTTAAAATGTCTAAAGTGTCTTGATTTGTGGAGCCATCATCCATAATAAGCAATTCAAAATTAGTATATGTTTGATTAAGAATACTTTCTATTGCTTCTTGTAAATATTCACTTTTTGTATTATACACAGGCATCAGCACTGAAACTCGCGGCATTATATCCTCCTTTTATATGAAAAAATGTTTTGTAATATTTTTTTTATATTTAATTATCTCCTGATAAAATGAATAACGTTAAAATTGCACATATAAAACTTAAAGCAATTGTAGTAAACAATAATAAATTAAATAATTTTTTGTATTTTTTATGTTTCTTTTTATACTTAATTACTTCTTTATTTTCAGTACAAAGTTCAAAATCTTTAAAATAATTAGAATAGATATTTGTTAATGTGTTGATTTCTTCAAATTTTTGAGCTTTTAGATAAGCAAAATATACATCTTCTAAAACTGGAATAAATATATCGGAATAATATTGCGGGAATTGGTCTTTTATTTTATTCCAAACGGCATAAGAAAAATTGACTTCTTTTATACCATATTTTAAATGTATTTCTTCAGCTGAATTATCAGATGTAGTGTGAGATATTCCTTGTGAATGCCATCGATAAACATACATAACATCAGGCAAATAACCTATTTTCCCGTGCTTGGCAACAGAAATATGAGTAAACCAATCAGGAGGATAAATATCATTAGGATATTTTAATAATTCTTGTTTTAAATATTCAGCTCTATACATCACAGAATTTGCAGGAATATTATTTGCTTTTATTAATTCGTAATATGATTGGGGATTTTCATTCTTTGATAAACCAATAATTATAGGTTTGTGTTCTTCATCAACATAAATCATTTTAGCGGGATGATAACATAAAGCATAATCAAGATGAGCTTCCATAAAATCGACCTGCTTCTGAAGTTTATAAGGGTCACACCAATAATCATCACCTTCGCAAATCGCAACAAATTCAGCATCACATAAATTTAAAGTATCTAAATAATTTCGAATTACTCCAATATTTTTTTCTCTGAATAGTGGTTTTATTATATCGGGATATCTATTAGCATACTCTTTTATTATTTCAGGTGTTTTATCTGTGGAACAATCATCTGAAACAATCGCTTCAAATTTAAAATCCGTTACTTGTGAAACAATATTATTAAGCATTTCTTGAACATATTGTTCTTGATTATAAGTTATGATAGCTATACTTACTTTCAGTTCCATTTGACTCCTTATGGTTTATTAAAACAAAATATAAAAATAGGAAAAATTAAACACACACAAAATAAAATTATTGATATTATAAAAAATAAATTGAAAAGTTTTTTATATTTTTTATATTTTTTCTTAATAGTTATAATTGGAGATTTATCAATAAAAAGAGAGTTTTGAGGTAGTTGTAAATATTGAAAAATTGTCCACCACTCAATTGCAAACGACATATCTTTATCATTCCAAGGTTTCATTCCTGCATAGTGAATAATTTTGGGATTAATTAAAGAATCATATAATTCTTCTCTTGAATAAGTGCTATTTAAATCTTTATTATCGATAAGCTCTAATAAAAAAGGATAACAAATATAATTAAGAGGAATATATTCAACTTTATTATCACAAGCAATATTCATAACATCCATGTCATACCATTTTTTTTCAATAGAATTATCTTTTATAATATCTATCATCCTTTTTTCAAGATTATCTTCTCTAATTTTTTTAAGATTCATAACCCAAATACCGCCTGCAAACCAAGTATCTTTAAATTTTTCGTAATGATCAGTTCTTAAATGTCCAATTTCATTAAATTTATCATATTTTAAAAAAGCATCTTTTACTGTGCCAATATATTTATTATCTAAATTTATATCATATAACTCCGAAATATCATCGACAAAAAGAACATCAACATCGGAATATATAATTCTATCAAATTCAGGGAAAAATTTAGTTGCAAAACATCTATATAAAGTTTCTTGTGTAAATCTTATATTTTTATTATTATCCCCCCAATTACTTTGTTCCCAATTTTCTTCTAAGAAATTTGAAACTTTAATAAAAATAAGTTCAAAATTTTTAAATTTTTCGAGTGATTTAAAAGTTAATTCCTTATTTTCATCAGAAATATCTCTATGTAAAACGTACATTTTATAAAATACATTTTCTTTAACCCTATTTAATAAAGAATAAAATGCGACAATGGCAGGTATAGCATAATTATCATTGTATGTAAAAAATATTGGAATTGTTTTATTCATTTATTAGCTCCTTGTAATATGTTTCTGCCATTTTTTTAATATTTTGACTTCTGTCTTTATATTTTTTAGCAGGAATACCTTTATGCATTGACCATTCGTCTAAATCTTTATTCACAAAACTTAAAGCACCGCAAATGGCGCCTTCATTAATTGTAATATTTGGCATAATTATAGAATGTGTACCTATTTGCGTATAATTACACATTTTTATTAAGCCAGTTGAAAGATTTGTGTATTTAAAATCAACCATTGGAGAAATCATATATTCTCCCGAAAAATCGTCTGTTGCACTTAATAATGTACAACGTGGGGAAATTCCACAAAAATTACCGATTTTAATTCCATATTTACCATAAAGTGCATTAAAGGCCGAGATATGAACATAGTTCCCTATGGATATATCCCCAGACAATATACAGAAATCATCAATTCTAACATTATTACCAATGGATATATTTTCAGCACCATAAATTGATGCATTGCGAGAAATTAAAACATTTTTTCCTAAACTTTTAAATCTTATTTTTTCTAACTCTTGTTCACTATAAAAACTGTTCACTTATGTTAATATCCTTTTATATTATTTTGTTATGATAACTTTCTATATTCAAATAGAGGGATTAATCTTTTTTGCGACCATGCGGGTTTTTGGATTTGCAGTATTCTCTCCAGATTTTATAAAATTACAAATAAAATTAAGCGTCTTACTATTCAAATTTCCATAGAAAGGCAAGCATAAAACTTTGTGTTTTAGATCATTCACTACTGATAAATCAGCAAGTTTTACTGATAAATCATTTTTATAGCAATCATAATCGTGACATGCCGGATAGAAATACTTTCTCGTTAAAATATTTTGTGCCTTGAATCGGTCATACAGTTCATTTCTCGTTATTGGATAATTATCTCCGATTACTATCGGATAATATTGATAAGAATTAGTGACATTTTCAGGCATCTTTGGAATTCTTATCCCTTCAATTTTTGACAAATGCTTGTCATAAAATGCCTTAACCTTTGCACGTTTTTGTTGTTCATTTTCATAAATTTTTAAATTTTCTAAACCCATTGCGGCTTGAAACTCATTCATTTTGCCGTTAATTCCGACATCTTCAACTATTTCTTCGGATTGAATACCAAAATTACGCAGATTATAAATTTTCCTTTTTAAATTTTCATCATTATATGTTAAACAGCCGCCTTCAATAGTATTAAACAATTTTGTTGCGTGAAAT
>CADBPN010000049.1 GCA_902796585.1 uncultured bacterium | reverse complement strand
GTCCATTTTGTTAACAAATACCATACGAGGTACTTCATATCTGTTAGCTTGTCTCCAAACTGTTTCTGATTGTGATTGAACACCACCTACTGCACAGAATACTGCAATAACACCGTCTAATACACGAAGTGAACGTTCAACTTCAATTGTAAAGTCAACGTGCCCTGGGGTATCAATGATGTTAATTTGGTGTCCTTTCCATTCAGCAGTAACAGCTGCAGATTGAATTGTAATACCTCTTTCTCTTTCTTGTTCCATAAAGTCGGTAACAGCAGCGCCATCGTGTACTTCACCTAACTTGTGAGTTTTACCTGTATAGAACAAAATACGTTCAGTTGTAGTGGTTTTGCCGGCATCGATGTGAGCTGCAATACCAATATTTCTGATTTTTTCTAATGGAGTTTTTCTAGCCATTTTCTTTTTCCTTCTATATCCTTTGGTGCATTTAATTGCACCCTACTACTATTTTGCATTTACGCAATACTACTTATACTGTTAACACAGCTATTGATATTCTTACATAAACACAAAACATGTACAAGCAAAGTGCAATTTAATGTTAAATTAAGTTAAACTTCCAAAATATAACCTACTATTTTATATATCATTTCCAATTTTTTGAGTTAATTTTTTATATAAATATCTCCAACGTGATAATTAAAATTCGATGAATAATTTTATGGTATAATTTCTATCAAAAGAAGGGGATTATTTATGAAATTATTTTTGAAAATATTAGGTTATACGCTTTTAAGCATAGTAATTTTAGTTTATCTTGGTTTTTTATTTGTTTTACCGAATGCGGTTGATTTAAACAAATACATTCCGGATTTACAAAAAATAGTCAAAGAACAAACCAATTTGGATCTAAAACTGGAAAACGTTAAAATAATTACAACTCCGCTTTTGGGCGCAGGAATAAAAACAGAAAATATTTCTGTTAAAATGCCTGACGGTTCTCTGCTTTTCTCCGCAGACAGTCTTAAAACAAGAGTTTCTATTCCTTCTGCATTATTATTAACCGTAAAAGTTTCTTGTCTTGAAATAGAAAAACCTTTTGTAAATTTAGAAATAGCAGAGGATAATGTAGACTACAAAATTGTAAAACTTATTGAAGACATACTTAATGCAAACAAAGAAAAAACTTTAGGCGAAGAAAAAATTGCTACCAACACTTGGTTTAATCCGGAATGGATAAGAATCAAAGTTCCTTGCGCTAAACTTAAAAACTACAAAGTTTTGGTTACGGATTTAAAAACAAAACATTATTTGAACCTTCATGGAGAAGAACTCAGAGCCGGATATTTTAATAAAAAAGTTGCTAAATTAAAAACTTATGCGGAACTTTTCTCTGACGAAAATAAAAACATTACGGCAAATATAGATATAAATACCTTTATTCCGAAAACTGAATCAAAGTTAGATTCTGAAGATGATCCTGCAGAAAGAATAGATATAAAATTTGTTAACCCTGTAAATTTATACAGAACCTATGATTTAAAAGCTGATATTGATACAAAAATAAGGGTAAGAAATCATAACGGAGACCTTACATCATTCGGTCATTTCAATATAGATAACGTAACAATGAAGGTTTCACAACTTGTTTTACCCCCAAGTTATGTTCATGTAAAAACATTTGAACATACGATGGATATAGATACTGACATTTATGCCACAGCGGATGAAAACATTCAACTTCTCGGCAAATTAAATTACAGTAAGCGTCCATGGTTAAACATGAATATTAAAACCGGCGAGATAAAATATAATGATATGCTTACTCTTGGAAAAGCATTTTTAGATTCACTGAGAATTCCTAATGAACTCGGACAATTTAAAGCAAACGGTTCAATGCTTGCGGATTGTTATATAAAAACTAATTTCAAAAAATTAAAATCTAACGGATTTATAAAAGTTCAAAACGGAGAACTGGCAGTTAGAAATTTCGGACAAGTTATTTCTAACGCAAACATTAATGCACTTCTGAATGACAGTGTTTTAACATTAGATAAATCAAGTTTATTTGTTAATAAATCAAAAGTTACAATTGACGGCACTATTGATAAAAATTCAGTTGCAGATATAAAAATAACAACCGAAAAATTACCGTTACCTTCTTTATTTTACGCTTTTGCACCAAAAGAATTAAGGAATGCATACAATTTCTCATCAGGAGATTTTACATTAAATGCTGATATTAAAGGTAAATTAAAAGAGGTTGTAGGTAATGCGACTTTTGCCTTGGGTAATTTTAATTTTGCAGATAAAAAAAATACATTTAGAGTTCAAAATTCAAATCTTAACGGTAAATTTATATGCGAAGCTAAAACAAAAGCTCTTGCCGGAAATATAGAAAATACCGGTTTTGCATTTTCATTACCGAAAACTCAATCTTCTGCAAAAATCAACAACCTAAAAGTTGAAATTGCAGACAAAAACATAACGATTCCGGAATCCAAGCTGTTATTTAACGATAATTCCGAAATTAATTTTGACGGAAACATAACTAATTATGAAAAATTAAATAAAATCTCTTTTAATGCGAAAGGTCAAGTAAATACTAACGACTTAATAAAAGTTATAGGAAGAGAATTTAAGCCGTTTATTCATTCGCAAGGAACAGTTCCTGTTAAGCTTACGATTGACGGTAATAAACACAAGCAAACACTTTTTGCACAAGCTATTGCAGACAAAGATAATTTTATTACTCCTGTAGATTTAACTGAACTCGGAGGAAAAGAAACATCTTTGCAAGCGATTGTCGATTTTAAACCGGGAAGAATAAAAATTAAGAAAACCGGATTATATATAAGAACAGTTACCGTTGATGAGAAAGGCAACGAAATTGTTAACCTTGATGAAATTGCAGACATTGACGGAACGATTGCCGGAAACAGAATAAACCTTATTAAGGTAAACCTTCCTAAAATTGTGTCCGGTAAAATATATGCGTTTCCTAGATCGTCTTTCGTAAGAGATAAGGCAAAACTTTTCGTATACGGCTCAACCTCAAATCCTATAATCAGAGGCGGAATAAATTTAAGAGAGATTAAAATTCCGGAAATATTAACCTCTGTAGATGATATAAAATTGGATTTTAAAGGACATACGCTTGGATTTAATCTTCAAAACATTCTTCTAAACGGTTCAGATATTAATGTGGGCGGAGATTTTAACCTAAATCCAAGTCCGGCAGCCAAAATAAGCAATCTAAACGTAAATTCAAGAAATATAAACCTTGAAAAATTGTTAAAAGTACCCGAGTTGGCTATGAAATATGTACCTGCTCAATCTTCCGGACACAATAACGCAAAATCTGCTCAAAATTCCGATATTCCTGTTATCGTAGAAAACGGAACCATCGATATGAGAAGAATTAAAACCGGAAATATTGAGGTTCTGAACACTACTTCAAGAATGGCTCTCCGCCGCAACATATTGGGACTTAGAGAATTAAGAACAAATATATTTAACGGAAGAGTTAACGGTGATATATTTGTTGATTTAGTAAAACTTCTTGTCAATGTAGATTTAAAGGGTGAAAATATTAACGTTGCCAAAGCCATGCTCGATGCAGCCGGTATGAAGGACATGCTATCCGGAACCGCTAAATTTGACGCAAAACTTTCTATTGACGGTAATGCCAAAACTGCTGCAGAACAAATGAAAGGTATTAACGGAGATATTAATTTTGATATAAAAGACGGTCAGTTCGGCCCGTTCGGAAAGATTGAAAACCTTATCATTGCTGAAAATATAAGAGAGTCTCAATTCTTCCAAACAGCTTTGGGCGGCATTATCAACTCTTTAACATCTATAGACACAACTCATTTCAGCGATTTAAACGGACATATAACTATGGATAACGGTATTTGCAGAATTGATCCGATTACATCACTTGGAAATGTATTAACATTACATGTCTTTGGCGATTTTGATTTACTTAAAAACTATGCTGATATGAAAGTTCGGGCAAAAATGTCCTCAATCATTTCTAAAGTATTAGGACCTCTTAACGCAATTAACCCGATAAACCTTATGAACAGCGCCGCAAGCTTAAATATAGTAACAGCAAAGGCTTTTTCTCTGTTCTGTGAAGTTGTTCCCGAATCGGAACTTGCAACTCTACCGAATTTTGAAAATAGTTACGTAGACTCCGGCGCTGCAAAATTTCAGCTTGCAGTAAGAGGTGATGCCGCTAAACCGCTCACATTAGTTAAATCTTTCAAGTGGTTATCTTCAAAAACCGAGTATGACGAAGCGGTAGAATTTGTTAACTCACTTCCCGAAGAAATAGAAGGAAGTACAGCAACAAATATTGAAGAAGCTATTGCGGAAGCTAAAGCACTTGAAGCTGAAAAGAAAACTATTAAATATAAGGTTAAACATTTGTTTAGCAAAAAATAAGAACAGAAGAGTTTCCGGAAAAACTCACGTTTTTCCGCATTCTTAGAAAAAACAAATAAATACCAAAACGGCGGAATCTCATAACTTCCGCCGTTTCAGTCTTTGTTTAGTTTGGTTGCTTATGTCTTATTGCGCAAAATTACCGGTATACAGTCTCATAAGGTTTGCCAAACGGTGCTGTTTTTCTGCAGCTTTTTCAATGTTTTGTTTAATTTCATCTAATTCTTTTAATAATGTATTTAAGTCTTTACGTCGTCTGCTCTCTAGGCTTGCCTCCTTATTTGCCATGTGTGACTCTGCTGATTCCTCAGCATCAATTAAATTACGTACCTCCTTAACTGTCTGTCGCTTCTCAACATCCGCCAAATCAATTTCTATCCAATTTGGCGCAAAACACTTATTTTCAAAATTCTTTTTAGACATTACAATACCCCTGCTTTATTTAATGTTAACCGATTTTAAATCATAGTTAAGCAGTTCTGAATCTGCTTACAAATCTCATTACGGAATCAGCTATCCCTGAAACAAAATTTTTGCATTCAATGTAGTCTTTTCTAACTTCTCTGAATTCTTTGGAATTAAAATCGAAAGATGTCATTTCCGAATATTCTACCATCATTTCGTGTTCATCATGTTCCATTTTGCTTACTCCTTAAATTGTCCTTCTTTACGACTTCGGTTTTTTAACCTTTCACATACCCTAATCAACAACCATACACATTTTGTTTTTCATTTCTTTTTGCTTACATTTTTGTTATCGGCATTTTTTTGAAAAACTTTAGCGTTTTTTATTAAACTGTTACAATTCTTTACACAAACAGACTGATATTCAATAACGACAACAAAAAAACAAGCCCCAACAGAGACTTGTTTTTTTTACGAAATTATTTACTCAATTTTTATCTTTATACAACACCTTGTGCTTTCATTGATTCTGCAAGCTTTTCAAACGCAGCAAGGTTTGCTCCGGCTACATAATTATTTTTTAAGCCGTATTTTTCTGACTGTTCTTTACATGCTTTAAATATATTTATCATAATTTTTTCGAGCTTTGCTTCTACTTCTTCAAATGTATAATAATATCTCATTGAGTTTTGAGACATTTCAATAGCAGAAGTTGCAACACCGCCTGCATTTGCAGCTTTAGCAGGAGCAACCAAAACACCTTTAGATAAGAAGTAATCCGTAGCTTCTTGAGTAAGCGGCATGTTTGCGCCTTCTCCGATGGCTATAACTCCGTTTTCAACAAGTTTTTTTGCGGAATTTAAATTTAATTCGTTTTGCGTAGCACAAGGCAGCGCAATATCTGCTTTTATACCCCAAATTGGAGCATCCTCTGAAGTCGTTTCTATATACTCAGCTTCGGGATGCTTGTTTAAATATTCTTTAATTCTGCCTCTTTGGACTTCTTTGATTTGTTTTATCAAATCCAAATCTATACCGTTTTTGTCATATATACATCCGTTAGAATCGCTCATAGCTACAACTTTAGCACCGTTAGCTGCGGCTTTTTCACAAGCATAAATTGCTACATTACCTGAGCCGGATATAATGACTGTTTTTCCGTTAAGTGAATTGTTGTTTGCGGCAAGCATTTCACGAACATAGAATATCAATCCGTATCCGGTTGCTTCCGTTCTTGCAAGAGAGCCTCCGTAAACTACGGCTTTACCGGTAAGAACACCGCCCTCGTATGCATTTCTGATTCTTTTATATTGACCGAATAAATATCCGATTTCTCTTCCGCCGACACCTATATCACCGGCAGGAACATCAACATCTTGCCCTATGTGTCTGTACAGTTCTGTCATAAAACTTTGGCAGAATCTCATAATTTCAGCGTCACTTTTTCCCTTAGGATCAAAATCGCTTCCGCCCTTTGCTCCGCCGATAGGTAAACCTGTTAAAGCATTCTTGAATATTTGTTCAAAACCTAAAAATTTCATTATTGACTGATTTACAGTAGGATGAAGTCTTAAACCGCCTTTATATGGACCAATTAAAGAACTGAACTGAACTCTAAACCCTCTGTTTACTATAACATCTCCGCTATCGTTAACCCAAGGAACTCTGAATGTTATAATTCTTTCCGGCTCAATCATTCGTTCCAATATACCGAGTTTTTTATATTCCGGATGATTATTTATTAACGGTTCTACAGAAAGCAAAACTTCCTTAACCGCCTGCAAATATTCAGGTTCGTTTGGATTTTTTCTTGTAACTGCTTCTAATACACTGTTTAAATACTCGTTCATCTTGTAAACCTCTCTACTATTCGTTTTCTTTTTAATATTATAAATATTATAAAAATTTTTTTTATTTGGCAATACATAAAAATATAAAGATTTTAAAGAGGTCTTTTTAAAATTGTACTAATTCAATATTTTTTTTATTTCTTGCATTTTCTTTTCATCTGAAATCTTAAAAAGCAAAGTTTTTTCTTTAGATGTTTCGCCCTTAACAATTTCTATACTTGTTTTAGGAATTTTTAACAGTTTTGACAAAAATTCGACCAGTGCTTTATTGGCTTTATTTTCTATCGGTTGAGCGGTTACTTTTACTTTTATAAACTCAGATTCCTTTACCAAATCATTCTTTGATGAATTCGGAACAATTTTTATATTAACAAGCAATCCGTCTTTAGTTTCCTTTATCACAATATCTCCGTATTATTTCTGAAACATTATATCATATTTTTAAAAAAGTTTTTACTTTATCGGTTTTTCCGCACACTCATTTTGTAAAGAATGCTTAACTAACCATTAACATTTATTCAACTTTGTTTTATTATATAGTGGTTAAACAGAAAGAGAGAAAATAAGGAGTATATGATGAAAAAATTTATAGCATGTTTAGCAATGTCATCAATGTTATTCACAGGCTGTACTTTCATGCACAAGTCTCAAGGAATTATAAAAGTAAATGACCAAGTAATTACACAAGCAGACTTTGATGAAGCTTTTACAAAAGGAATTGATCAAACATTTTTGAAACAATTTGGCGGAGCTAAGAATTTAAAAGATCCGTTATCAAATCCGTTGTTTGCGGTATTCAAAGATAAAATTGTTAAAGAGTTGATTATAAAAGAACTCCTTGACCAAGAAATCGCTAAAAGAGGCATAACTGCTTCTAAAGAAGATGTAGAAAACGAATTAAAAGCCGTTATTGATAAAGTCGGTTCGAAAGAAGAGCTTAATAAAATACTTAAACAAAGAGGTATTTCTAACGAACAACTTACAAAAGATTTAGAAACACAAGTAAAAATCAGAAAACTTGTAAATTCTATTGAAAAAGTTAATGTAACGGATGGAGATGTTCAAAAATACTACAACTCTCACAAAGAAGAATTTAAACATCCGGAACAAGTTCGCGCTTCTCACATTCTCGTTATGGCAAATACTGTTAATTTGATTAAACAAATAAAAGAAAAAAATCCGAATATTAATCCGACGGACTTGAATGCAGAAGTTGAAAAACAAATGGCTGCACAAAAGGCAAAAGCTGAGGCTATTTTAGCAGAAGTAAACAAAAATCCTGCAGATTTTGAAAAAATAGCTCAAGAAAAATCCGAAGATAAAGGTAGTGCTCCAAGAGGCGGTGAATTAGGATTTTTCCCTAAAGAAGCTATGGTAAAAGAGTTTGCTGATGCAGCTTTCTCTATGGCTCCGAATACTATAAGCAAATCTCTGGTTAAAACAGATTACGGTTATCATATTATTAAAGTTACTGACAGAAGACAAGCCGGTACAACTCCTTTAGCAAAAGTTAAAGATGAAGTTAAGTTCTATTTGGAAACACAAAAACAAATAGATGTTTTGAAAAAATTAACAGATTCATTAATGAAAAATGCTAAAATTGAATATCTTGATGATAAATATAATCCGGAAAAATCAAAAACTGAAGAACCAAAACCGGCAGAAAAGAAATAAAAACATAAAATAAAAAAGTAACGTGTCTATGTTGATTAGACACGTTACTTTTTTATCTGATATATTCTTACAGACTATTTATGCTTTGCTAAACTATTCGTTAGGTTATAAATTATTTCCAATTTTTCCGGATTATCCCCAATAGAAGCAATATTTTTGTTTATCATTTTAATTAGTTCTCCGGAATCTTTTGTATCATTGGTTGCAAAGATTTCTTCCGCTGTTATTTCAAGTGCTCAAAGCAGTTTATCGAGAGTTTCTGCCGTAACAAAATTCTCACCGACTTCTATACTGCTCAAAGCTCTTTGAGAAATATCAACCATTTCGGAAAGAATTTCTTGCGTATATCCGCGTTCAATTCGCAATTTCTTTATTTTTTTGCCTAATTCTTTTTTTATACCCATTTTACAATTAAAAGTTCTTAAATTTTATCATTTTAGTATTTACATGTATTTTATATTAAGTTTTGTAAAGTTGAAATACATTGTAAATTCTGCAACTAGGCAATTTAGCTTTTTTAATTGTAAAAATTAGGCAATTTCTTTTAACAAAAATACTTTATATATACATAACACGATAATTCAAATTTAAGAGTAGTACAAAATAAAAAGGAGAAAAATCATGGCAATGGAAATTTCACAAATTAAAAACGACGCATTAAGAGCAGCAGCAGAAAAAGCAGATGAAGCAGGAAACCTAGACGGTAAATTAAACGATAACATGGAGTTATTTGCAAAAGAAGCTTATAAAAAAGGATGCTCAGCGGAAGATATTTTATCGATTACCGGCGAAGTAAAAGACAATGCTTTTACAAATACAATCAAAAATATTCAAGCAATCGAAGCTAAAGAGAGAGAATTAGAAAACCTTGTTGCCGGACTTGATGACAAAAAAGCAAAGCATGATGAAATTAAAACAGATTCCAACAATTATAACACAAAAGTTCAAATAGGAACAGGCATAGCAGGAGGCGTAGTTGGCGGTGGGGCAGTATTTGGACTAATGTACGGCCTGTCAAGCCTTATTAACAAAGGTAAATTTGGTCTGAATTGGTATAGTGGAATAGGTAAAGGCTTTGACAAAGTTGTTAGTGTTATATTTGGATCTGGCGGGAAGTTACGTGCAGCTGCTGGTTTGAGTGCTATTTGTTTAGCAGCAGGTACTTTAAGTGGTATATTTGCCGGCAAAAAAGTTGCAGAAGAAACTAATTTATTCGGTTTAAAACCGCATGAAGCAAAAGTTTCACAAAAAGCAGCCGAAGATTACAGAGCTGCTAACATCGCTCCGGACGAAGTAAAAATTCAGCAATTAAAAACAGAAATTGAAGGAATGAAAGAAGCATTCGAAGGTCCCGTTGAATTATAAATAAATATTATCGACAAAAAGCTGGTGTCTTGTTTTGGACACCAGCTTTTGTATTTGTTGTTTTATTATAAAATTTACTCTCCTATAGAGATATAGCAGTCTTTTCTCTTATCAACATAGGTTGTATGTAAGAGTTCATGCGCTTTATGAGAGTTCGGTTTTTCGAGATGTTTAGCATATAAATCCTTAATTTCCGGATTTTCATGCGATTTTCTCCATTCACCGGTTGCATCATCAGTATAAAGTCCTTGCGCGCGTTTTTCTTTTATACTTGAATCATTATAGCTCAACGGCTGACCGCCGCCGTTAATACAACCTCCCGGACATGCCATAACTTCAAGAAGTTGATAATCAGCTTTACCTTCTTTAATTTCTCTCATACATTTTTCTGCTTCACGAAGAGTATTAACTATTTTAACCTTGATTTTTGTTCCTTTTAAGTCAAGTTCAACAGTTTTAACTCTATGCGTTCCTCTCATTTCGTTAATTACAACATCTTTAAGAGTTTCACCGGTTACAACTTCATAAGCAGTTCTTGCTGCAGCTTCTGCAACACCGCCTGAAACACCAAATATTGTTCCTGCACCTGAGTATTTTCCGAAAGGAGAATCAGGTTCTTCGCCTTCAAGTTTATTAAAGTCGATACCCGCACCTTTAATCATTCTTCCAAGTTCTTGAGTAGTCAAAACGTAGTCAATTTCTTGTCTTCCGTCAGCCATCTTAAACTGTTCTCTCTTTCCTTCATATTTTTTAGCGGTACAAGGCATGATTGATACACTTACGAGATTTTCCGGAGTGATATCTTTATAGTACTGCGGAACGTATTCTCTTATAACAGCTCCCAACATACCTTGCGGTGATTTACAAGTAGACAAGTGATCTAACATATCGGGATGTTGAAGCTCTAAGAATCGAACCCAACCCGGACAGCAAGATGTAAACAGAGGCAGCTTGCCACCGTTTTGAAGTCTGTCTATAAATTCGTGAGCTTCTTCCATTATTGTTAAATCAGCCGAGAAGTTTGTATCAAATACCAAATCAAAACCAATCCTTCTTAGAGCTGCATTAATTTTCTTTGTAGAATTTTCACCCGGTTCAAGCCCGAACATTTCACCTATTGCAACACGAACTGACGGTGCAAATTGAACAACAACTTTTTTATCCGGATTAGTAATTTCTTTCCAAACCTCATCAAGTTGTGTACTGTTAATTGTTATAGCACCCGTCGGGCAAACAGCAGCACATTGTCCGCAATTAATACATTCACTGTTACCGAGAGGTCTGCCTGCCATAGGTTCAACAACAGTCTTACTTCCTCTGTTTGCGAAACCTAAAACTTGTAATCCCTGATGTTCATCGCAAGCTCTTACACAAGCTCCGCAAAGAATACACTTGTTGTTATCACGAACCAAAGCACATGAACTTTCGTCCTTTTTAACCATACAATCACGTTGTGCATATTGTTTAACGTGTTTGATACCGTATTCTTCAGCATATTTTTGCAAATCGCAAGAACCTGATTTATCACAGGTTGTACATTCTCTGTCATGGTTCGCAAGAAGAAGTTCCAGAACCATTTTTCTTATATTTCTTACTTTTGCAGTATTCAAATGTACTTTAATACCAGCCTCCGGCGGCATTGTACAAGATGAATTTATCATTTTTCTTCCGTTTGGATATTCAACTTCAACAACGCAAAGTCTGCAAGCACCAAAAGAAGTTAGGTCAGGTCTGTAGCATAATGTAGGAACATTCATGCCTGCTTTTCTAATTACTTCTAAAAGATTAGGTTCATTAGAAAATTCGACTTCTTTTCCTTCAATAATTAATGTTTTTTTATCTTCACTCATTTTTGTTTTTCCTTTATGTTGTTGGGTTTTACCCAACCTGCTTTATTTTCTACTCTTTACTGATTGCCTTAAATGGACAAGCGTTCAGACAAGCTTCACACTTAATACATTTTGCAGGGTCAATCTTGTGAGGATTTTTAACTGTTCCTTCAATTGCACCAACCGGACAAGTCCTTGCACACTTAGTACAACCTCTACATTTTTCCGGATCAATTACAATTTTCTTCATCGCAGTACAAACTCCTGCCGGACATTTGTGGTCACGAATGTGAGCAATATATTCATCCTTAAAGTATTTTAAAGTGGAAAGAACAGGGTTTGGCGCTGTTTTACCCAGACCGCAGAGAGAACCGTCTTTTACAGATAGAGCCAACTGTTCAAGTCTGTCGAGATCTTCCATTTCACCTTTGCCTGCTACAATCTTTTCTAAGATTTTAAGCATGTTCTTTGTACCTTCTCTGCAAGGTACGCATTTTCCGCAAGATTCATTTTTTGTAAAATTCATAAAGAATCTTGCAACTTCGACCATACAAGTATCTTCCGCCATAACAACAAGTCCGCCCGAACCAACCATTGCTCCGGCTTTAATCAAGCTGTCATAGTCCATTGATATATCTAAATGTTCTTCTGTCAAACAACCGCCTGACGGACCTCCGATTTGTACGGCTTTGAATTTCTTTCCGCCTCTGATTCCGCCGCCGATATCAAAAATAATTTCTCTTAAAGTTGTTCCCATCGGAACTTCGATAAGACCGGTATTATTTACTTCACCTGTCAAGGCAAATGTTTTTGTACCTTTTGAAGTTTCGCAGCCCATTGATGCAAACCATTCTGCACCATTCAATATAATCAACGGAACGTTTGCAAGAGTCTCTACGTTATTAATCAATGTCGGTCTGCCGAACAAACCTTTATTTGCAGGGAACGGCGGTTTCGGACGAGGCATTCCTCTTTCGCCTTCTATAGAAGCGATGAGAGCTGTTTCTTCACCGCAAACAAAAGCTCCTGCACCTTCTTTAATATGAATTGTGAATGAAAAATCACTACCCATAATGTTCTTACCTAAGAAATTCTTTTCTTCTGCATCAGCAATAGCTTTTCTTAAACGTTTAATTGCAAGCGGATATTCTGCACGAACATATATATAAGCTTCGTCTGCGCCGATTGCAAAACCTGCAATTGCCATACCTTCAAGAAGTTTATGCGGGTCGCCTTCCATAACAGAACGATCCATAAATGCACCCGGGTCACCTTCGTCACCGTTACAAACAACGTAAGACTTACCACCTCTGTTTGCCGCAGTAAATTTCCATTTCATGCCGGTCGGAAAACCTCCGCCGCCTCTTCCTCTAAGACCGGATTTTGTAATTGTATCAATAATACCATCCGGATTATTTTCTTCTATACATTTTGCTAAAGCTTCGTATCCCCTTACTGAAATAGCTTCTTCTATAGACTCTGCGTTAATTTTACCGCAATTCTTTAAAGCTGTACGAGTTTGTTTAGCGTAGAAATTAATATCATCATTCTTATGTACGTGTTCACCAGTTTTTGGGTCTGTGTACAAAAGTCTTTCTACCGGCTGATTATTTTTTACATGGCTTTCAAAAATTTCTTCAACGTCACTTTCTTTAACTTTTACATAAGTAACGTGCTTATCAGGAATGATAACAAGTACACCCTGTTCACAAAAACCATGACATCCGGTAGGCACAATAGTCATTTTATCGTAATCTGTCAGCGTTGAAACATTTGCTCCAAGTTCTCTAAATTTTTCAATTACCTTTAAAGAACCGTTCGCAACACAACCTGTACCAGCACACACGAGAACTCTTAACCCTTGTTCTTTAATATGTTCTTGAGCTTTTGCTTGCTCTTGTTTTATATCAATATTTAATGCCATTAGTTAACACCCTCCTCTTTTAACAGTGTATCCAAAATTACGCTGATTGCATCAGAGGTCATTTGAGGATAAACCTTATCATTAATCACACAAACAGGAGCCAAACCGCAAGCGCCAAGACAACTTACAATTTCTAACGAGAATAATCCGTTTTCACAAGTTGTTTGTCCTTCTTTTAGATTTAACTTGTTTCTGATTGCATTTAATACCGGCATTGAACCACGAACGTGGCATGCTGTACCGTCACAAACTTTTATTTCATACTTGCCCTTCGGCTCTAATGAGAATTGGGCATAAAAAGTAGCAACACCATATACTGTAGCCGGTGATAAACCGTCAATTTTTTCCCCTATATAAGTCATTGCTTCTTCGGGAAGATATCTGTATACTTCCTGTACCTTTTGCAACATTGCAATTAGGTATGATTTCTTGTACTCAAATTGTTCCAGTATTTCGTCAAGTACACGAAAATCCAATTTTGTGCTTGTTCCACTCATTCACTTTCTCCTAAATACTTGTATATTAATACGCACAATATAAATATATCATAGAGAATTTTTACAAACAAGTGAAAAATGTCACGATTTAGGGTTTATTTTGTGATTGTTATTTTTTATATCACTAATCCAATCTGATTTTGGTATTTGCTTAAGATAATTTTTATATACATCATCACATACATTGTTTTTTATATATGTTATTATTAATGCTCTATTTGACAAAACAGGCATTGGATTGATACAATTAGCTTATGGCAATCGTATTTTTATCATTAGGTTCAAACAGCGGTGACAGAGTCGGTTATCTTCAACAAGCAACTGCATTAATCGGTGCGCTTGATGAAGTTAATATTGTTGCAACGTCATCATTCTATGAGACAGAACCCTGGCAGATGAATACGGAAAAATGGTTTGTTAATGCAGTTATAGAGATAAGCACGACTCTTACACCCATACAATTACTCGAACAGTGTCAGCGCATAGAAAAACAGTTGGGAAGAAAACTTACAAAAGATGTGTCCGAAAACAGGATATACACAGATAGAACAATCGATATTGACATACTTTTTTACGATAAGCAGGTTATTAATACAGAAGAATTAATAATACCGCACAGATTTTTCCAGAGACGTGCCTTCATGATGGTTCCTATGCTTGAAATAGCTGAGGATTTTGTACATCCTCTTTTTAATAAAACCGTAAGTCAGCTTTTTGATGAATTAGAAAACCCCGAAATGGTATACCTTTATGGTGCAAGAATCTAGTGTTGCAATTATTGGCGCCGGTGCGGCAGGCTGTGTTTGTGCTTATTTTTTGCAAAAATCCGGAATTATTCCGACAATTTTTGATTTCGGACTACCTTTAAGAACACTTCTGCCGACCGGAGGAGGAAGGTGTAATCTTGCACATGCGGAATATGATTTTAAAGAGCTTGCAAAAAATTACCCCAGAGGCGAAAAATTTTTATATTCTGTTTTTTCTAAATTTGGAACAGAAGACACTATTTCGCTGTTTGAAGAAATCGGAGTAAAAACATATATCCAAAATGACGGAAGAATTTTTCCGGTTTCTAATTCTTCAAAAATAGTTAGAGAAAAGATTCTTTCATCTTTGAAAGATATAAATTTTATAAAAGAAAAAGTAATAAAAATATCAAAATTAGAAAACGGATACAAGATAAAAACCACGAAAGCGGAATATTTTTTCTCAAAAATAGTTTTATCAACAGGCGGCAGAACCAAAATAGATGGTATCAAAAAGCAGACTGTGACAGAATTTTATCCGTCACTTGTAGGACTTAATACCGAAATATCAACACTTGGCGGGATTGTTTTAAATGACGTTTATTCTAAAGATTTTGATATCAATGGAAACATATTGTTCACTCATTTTGGTGTATCAGGCCCATTGATTTACAGAATATCTTCTCTAAAGGCAAAAGACAAATTTCCTTACAAACTTTCTTTTGATCTGTATCCGAAAGATATTAATTTGCAAGATGAATTTAATAGAAATCCTCATAAGGAATTAAAAAATATTTTATCCGAATATTTTCCCAAAAGATTCGCAGAATTCATTTCAGAACCGGAACAAAATACGAAATGTCATTTAATAAACGGAAAAACCAGAGATTCAATATTACACAAAATTCATAATTTTGAATTAATTATAAGCGGTACAAATAAAGGAGAAGAAACTGTAACTTGCGGAGGATATTCTCTTGATAATATTTCTCCGAAAACAATGGAATCTAAAATTTATGAAGGATTGTATATAATCGGAGAAGCTCTGGATATTGACGGATTCTGCGGAGGTTTTAACCTGCAAAATGCTTGGTCAACAGCATTTATTGCATCGCAAGGAATCTGTGAAAAGTTATTGGGTTAAATCTGTATATTAATTTTTTAAATGATATAATTATTGTAATTATTAAAAGGTATTTAGCGTGAACAATATTGAAATACTGGATTGCACTCTCAGAGATGGCGGATATGTGAATGATTGGTCTTTTTCTTTTTCCGGAATTAAAGACATTATTGCAAATCTTGGAGAATCAGGAATCGATTATGCAGAATGCGGATTTTTTAAACCGGTAAAATATGACAAAGAAAAAAGCATTTTTTCTTCAATTTCCCAACTTAAATCCATACTTTCCGACTTAAAAATCGGCAATACAAAATTTTCTTTGATGATTAACTTTGGAGAGTATGATATCAATGAAATACCGGATTCCACAGATTCAGATATAATTTTTAGAGTTGTTTTTAACAAGGCCGACAAAGAAAATGCTTTAGATTATTGCAAGAAGCTAAAAGAAAAAGGATATAAAATATTTATAAACCCCAAAAGCAGTAATAAATACACAAATATTGAATTATCAGAGCTAATTAAAGAAGTAAACCGTATAAATCCCGAAGGATTTACCATTGTTGATACTACAAGCAGTATGAAAGAGGACGAAGTTGTAAAAATATATACATTGACTAACAAAATTTTGAATAAAAACATAAAACTTTGTTTTCATTTTCATAACAGTCTGCAATTAGCTTTTGCAAATGCTTTGTCACTGATAAAAATATCTGAAGACAGACCTGTTATAATAGATTCAACTGTTTTGGGAATAGGGCGCGGAGGAGGAAACCTTTGTACAGAAATAATCACTGATTACATTAATCAAAACAGCGAAAAAAAATTCAACATTACTCCTCTGGTAAAAATAGCTGATAAATATATAAATCCTATTTTTTGCAAGAAACATTGGGGATACTCAATCCCATACTTTCTTTCTGCAAGTAATGCCTGTCACCCTAATTATGCAAAATATTTTATTGAAAATAATATACCTGAAGAAAAAATGGATGACTTATTTAAAAAAATTCCGCCGGAGCAAAAACCATGTTTTAATGAATCTGTTGCAAAATCAGTATTAAATAAATACCATCAAGATATTATTCCAACAGTAAAATCGTGATATAATCAAAATATGTTAATAGCAAAACAAAGAGGAAATTATGCAGAGAGCAGATTTTATAAACGCAAAAAGAATTGTAATAAAACTGGGAACAAATATTATTCGTAATGAAAACGGCGAAGTTGCTTTGGCTCGTATATATTCATTTATAGAAGATATTTCAAAACTCGTAAAACAAGGGAAAGAAGTTATTCTGGTAACTTCCGGCGCAGTAGGACTCGGGAAAAAGAAACTCAATCTCGATTCAACAGCTGATGAAGGTGTAAAACAAGCATGCGCAGCTATCGGACAAAGTAAGTTAATGTCGTTCTATGAAAGCGGATTCGGAGTTTATGACATACCGATTGCCCAAATACTTTTAACAGAAGATGATTTTTCACTTAGACATAAATATTTAAGCCTTAGAACAACAATGAATAAATTATTGGAATTTAACGTAGTTCCTATAATTAATCAAAATGATACTGTAACTCCGATTCAGTCAGGAGCGGCAAACACAGGTGTGAAAGTTAATTTTTCCGATAACGACAAGCTTTCAGCACTTGTCGCAAGTGAACTCGATGCAGATTTGCTTATTCTTTTATCAGACGTTAACGGACTTTATACATCTAATCCGAAAGAAGATCCGAATGCCGAACTTATTAAAGAAGTTGAAACCTTAACTGAAGATATTATGAAGCTCGGAACAGATCCTTCTGAAGGCGGTAGAGGCGGAATGAAAACAAAACTTGAAGCAGCAAAATTAGTAACAAGATTTGGCGGAAAAGTTCTAATCGCAAACGGAAAAATCCCTTATGTAATTAATAAAATATTTAATGCTGAAGAAGTCGGCACAATGTTTTTACCGTCCAAAGAAAGCCTTGCGGATAAAAAACGCTGGATTGGATATGCAACAAATATTTTTGGCGGTCTTGTTGTTAACGAAGGCGCTAAAAAAGCTATTTTGGAACAATTTTCAAGCCTGCTTCCTATTGGAATAGTGAGCGTTGTTAACGAATTCAAACAAGGCGAAGTTGTTTCAATAATGGACGAAAACAATGTTGAATTTGCAAGAGGAATGGCAAATTATAGTTCTGCCGAATGCAGAAGAATCGTAGGTTCGCATTCTAATGATATTGAAAATATTTTAGGATATAAAAACTACGATGCCGTAATAACAAGAGATAACATTACAGAATTAGTATAATATTCCTTATTTATTAAACTATTTTGATGTACAATAAGAACAGATAAGGAGATATTTATGAAAAAAGAGCTGATTTTTTTAGGGCCGCCGGCTTGCGGAAAAGGAACACAAACAAATAAACTTTCAGAATACTTAGGTTTTCCTCATATTGATACCGGTTCGCTTCTTAGAGCGGAAATTGCAAAGAAAACAGAAGACGGCAAAATTGCAAAATCATTCATTGATAAAGGACAATTAGTTCCGGTCGATTTAGTTGGAAGAATAATCGGTAAAAGGCTTTCTGAAAATGATTGCCAAAGAGGATACGTTCTTGACGGATACCCTCGAAGTTTAGAGCAAGCAGAAATCCTTGAAAAAATTAACTCCGATTTAGATGAAGAAAAAGCTGACTTTAAAGCAATCTACTTTGATATAGATACACAAATTTTGATTGACAGAATTGTTAACAGACAATCTTGCCCTAAATGCGGTGAAATTTATAACAAAAAATTCAAACCGTCTAAGATTGAAAATATCTGTGACAAATGTAACGTAGAATTAAAAACAAGAGCCGATGATACGGAAGAAGTTGCAAAAGCTCGTTTTGATACATATTACAGAGAAACTGCTCCGCTTGTAGAGTTCTATGAAAATAAAAATGTATTATATAAAATTAACGCAAACGGGTCCATCGACGAAGTTTGGCAAAGACTGCTCGATATCATAAACAAATAAGTTTAAATTTCGATACCGCAGAAGAGTGTGATATAACTATTTAATTAAAATTATTAAAATACACTTCCAAAACCTATTAAAATCATAGAATTTTGGAAGTGTATTTTAATTTTTTAAATTTTATTTTTTTCGCCTTTACCCCTACATTGATTTTCTGTCAGCGATTTCTTCCATTTTGTGGTCTGCAAGACGAGAGTCGCCTTTTACACGTGAGTATGAAAGATATCCGTTCATACGGTCAATCTTTGTAAGGTTTCTGCTTCCGCATTTCGGGCAGACATCCATATTGAGTTCTTCGTGTCCACAATCATCACAGTATGAAAGTGATAAGTTTACACCTTCGTAGAAGCCCATATCCATAGCACGTTCTACAAGAGTCTTAACAGCGTCTGTATTATAATCCAACGGATATTTTACGTATTGAATTTTTCCGCCGTTCATTAAATCCCAGAAACGTTTTTCGCAATCTTGTTTTTCGATTGGAGTAATATCTTCACTTACGTGGCAGTGGAAACTATTTGAAACATAAGGTTTATCTGAAACATGAGGAATTATACCGTATTTTTTACGGAATTGTTTTACCTGTAAACCGCACAAGTTTTCAGCAGGTGTTCCGTATAATGCGTACAAGTTACCGTCTTCTTCTTTAAACTGTGCAACTTTTTTATTGATATATTCCATAACTTCTATTGCAAACTGACCGTCTTCAACAAGTGATTTACCGTTGTGAAGTTCTTGAAGTTCATTTAGTGCTGTAATACCGAATGAAGCAGTTGCGGATTTCAAAATCGGTTTAATCTTATCGTGAATACCCAAATGACCGCCCAAGAATCCGCCTTCGCAATATGCAAGCGGGTTAACAGAAGCTTTCATTTCTCCCAAGTATTCATAAGTTCTGATATGAAGTTGTCTGATTAATTCCATATAGTAGTCAAGAACTTGATAGAAATCTTTGCTTTCTTTTTTAGCCTTAGCATAAATCATTGGTAAGTGAAGACTTATTGCACCGATATTGAAACGACCGACAAATATTGGTTTATCGTTTTCGTCCTCCGGTTTCATGCCGCCTCTTTCAAACCAAGGTGATAAAAATGCTCTGCAACCCATTGGTGAAACTACTCTGCCGTATTTTTTGTACATAGAAGCAACATATCCTTCACCTGAAAGTGATAACCAGTCAGGATACATAGCTTTTTTAGAACATTCAATTCCGGCTTCGAACAAGTCGTGGTTGATTTTTCCTTCACCATGTAAGTTTTCATCGTACAAGAAAACTATCTTAGGGAATAATACCGGCTTTTTGTTTCCTTTTTTGCCTTGTCCGTTCATACGAATCTTAAGCATAGCTTTTGTAGCCATCTTTTCGTATTCTTCAGTTCCAAGTCCTGCTGTAACTGTAATAAACGGATAGTCACCTCTTGAGGAAGCAACAGTATTAAACTTGTACTCCCAGCCTTGGAAACCTTGTTCAAAATCTTTTTGAACATCAGCCATCGCAGCTTCTCTTGCTTGATTAAAGTCCAGACCTAAACATAAATACTTTTCGTTTTGTCTTTCAAATGTTTTTTCGGCATAAGGTGCCAAAATCTTGTCAACTTCCGCAACGGTAAAACCGCCGTATTGTTGGCTTGCTGCTGCCATAACAATATCTCCGATTACGTCAAATGCAACATCAAGTGATTTTGGCTCATTGTACCAAAGGTTACCCATTTCAAAACCGCCTTTTAATACCGTTGCCACATCGAATAAACAACAATTCATTGTATCACGACGTGCTGACATATCGTGGATATATATATAACCATCTCTTATTGCTTGAAGTTCATCTACTGTTAAGAAGAACTTCTTGTATAATTCTTTGTTAAGTTCGTTAAATATCAAAGAACGTTTTGTAGAAACAAGTGTTGAGTCCGCATTAGAGTTTTCTTTGTCTCCGATGTACATAATTCTTTGAGATTCTTGATAAACTTTATCTAACATGTGGACAAAATCTTGCTTGTAGTTTCTGTAGTTACGATAGCTTTGAGCAACATTAGGATTGATTTTTTCTAATGCACCTTCAACAATATTGTGCATTTCAGCTATTTCAATCTCTGTTTTTTCCATTTTTGCAATGTTGCTGATAACGAAATCACATATTTCACGCAATTCTTCATCAGATAATTTAACCAACATTCTTGTAGCAGATTTTGTTACGGCATTAATTATTTTGCGTTCATCAAACTCTTCTTTTGTGCCGTCTTTTTTGACAACATAAACATGTTCCAGCTTGACAGGCTTAATCTGAGCTGCTTTAAGTTGAGCAACTTGAGATATAAACTCCTTATTCGGAGTTGCGGAATTTTTCATAATATCTGTTGCATTTCCTGCTTTTCCGGACGCAAACTCTACTATATTTCCTTCTTTATTCAAACTGTTTTGCATTTGACTACGAACCTCCTAATCTTACCAAAGGATAGCTATTATATTTCAAGATTTTTAGTTGCTACCTTCTTATATTAGAGAATAACATTCTCTTCCCAAAATCTAATCCACTATATAAATGATAATTCAAAAAAGTATTCCAATCAATAAATTAATAAAACTATACAAAGGGTCAAAACGCAGTAATAGTGCAATGTTTACATTTCTAAACAATATTAAATTTGTAACAATTTTTGCATGAAATTTTGTTAAATTTCTTGACAAATAATGCAAGCGTCATTAAGAGTGAATCTTACACTTTATGCATAAAAACAATCATCGGCATGGTTAAAATTTAATCTCCAAATTTAGCATTGCTGCTGCACATGAAGAGTTTTTACAATTACCCTTTCACTGCACCGTTCATTGGATTATTGATAAGATACTTTTTCCCGAATATAAATACGGCAATAACAGGAATTGAGCAGATACAAGAACACGCCATAAGCTCACCCCACATTGTTATTTCTCTAAAAGAGCCTTTAAATATGGTTAAACCGACAGCCAAAGTTCGCATTGATTCTGTATTAGTCACAATTAACGGCCACATAAAAGAATTCCATGTTGTAACAAATGTAAATATGCTTAGTGTTGCAATAGCCGGAGCTGCACAAGGGAGCGCAATTTTGAAAAATGTTTGGAATACATTACAGCCATCAAGCTTTGATGCTTCTTCAAGCTCTTTCGCAAAAGATTGAAAATATTGTCTCATCATAAATACACCAAACCCGCCCAAAAGTCCGGGAACTATCAAACCTTGATAACTATTTATCCAGCCTAATTTACTCATAATATAAAAAAGCGGAACAATATTAACCTGAGAAGGAACCATCATCGTAAGTATAATAACAAAAAACAATGCATTTTTTCCCCTAAAATTTAACCTTGCAAAACCGTAACCGGCAAGAGCCGAAATAATAACCTGTCCAACCGTTGTAAAAAAAGAAACAATAAGGCTGTTAAGAAAATATTTAGCAACAGGTATTGAGCGAAAAACATTTTTATACGCACACAATGATAAATTAATATTTTTATAATCAGTAAATATATTTTCATTTCCGCTCAGCGAAATTAAGAACATCATAAAAAACGGAATTATCATTGATAATGCCAACAAAATCAATATAATATACAAAAAAGCCTTTCTCATAAAATTATTTTACTATAATTTTACTTTTCTTGTCTGTATTTTTTTAATATATCCGGATTTTTATTACAAAAAGAGGTAAATTCTTTAATTTCATTCAAAATATTCTGTGAAATTATATGTTCAATTTTACACGCATTATCGCTTGCTTCATCAGGACTTATATTGAGAACCGTCTCGAAAAAAGATTTTAAAATTTTGTGTGTATCATATACTTTTTTTGCTTCGTATGTTCCTTTTGATGTCAGAGTAACAAGCCCATAGCTCTCATAATTTATAAGTCCTTTAGATACAAGCTTTGCAATGGCTTCGGATACTGATGCTCGGGAGATATTGAGCATGTGTGCGAGTTCTACACTTTTTATAGCTTTATTTTCGATTGCGGCGATGTAGATTGCCTCCAGATAATCTTCAAGCCCTGCTGTTAAGTTTTTATTTTTTTCCATTTCTTACCTGATGATATAATTGTAAGGCATGCCTAACAAAATGTCAAGAAAAAAAAATTTCTTCGTTCGTTTTGTAACAATTTGCTCTTGTAGTTATTTAAAGTATAATAAAACAGGTAGGAGTTTTTATGTTTGAAGATTTTAATGAAATTGTTTGTTTAGGAATGGGCGGGTCTTACTCTGAAATTGCGAAAGACAAACTTTTTAAAGCGTATGATTTGTATTTATACCAACGTTCGATGGGTTCAATCAAAGAATGCATTGATTATGTTGACGAAAATGCAAATGCAATTGCAGTTCTTCCGGTTGAAACAACATACAAGGGAATCATAAGAGAAACTATCGATAATTTAATACTAACTAAGAACCAAAATGTGCAGATACTTGGCGAAACAATAGTTCCGGTGAACGATTGTATTTTGTCAAAAACAACGGAATTTTACAGTATTTCCGGGCTTATCGCAAACCCCAATGCACTTGCAAAATGTAAAACTTTTATAAAAGAAGAAATGCCAAGACAATTGAATGTTGTAATTGCAGAAAGCATGGATGAATCAGCAAGGCTGTTGAGTAATTACAACATAACTTATTCGATAATCGGCACTCATAAAACCGCTGAATTATATAATTTAAACGTACTAAAAGAACATATAGAAGATTTTAAAGATAATTACAGACGTTTCATCGTCATCGGAGACGGAAAAACATTCAAAACCGGAAACGATAAAACAAGTATCGTATTATTCCTTGATGACAGACAGGGAGCTTTATTAGATATTGTCCAAGTTTTTGTAAGATACAATATAAATATTACTCAAATTAATTCAAAAATGATGAATAACAACCAGCAAGAGCAAGCCGTATTTATTGATTTTGACGGACACAGAGATGAACAACTCATTCAACACTTATTCCAAGACCTTTGTTTGCAAACCAAAGGAATGAGAATTATCGGCTCCTATGCTCAATTTTAATTATGAGATTGCAGAAAAAGTACAAATTATTTAGCTGCTTTTTTAACTTTTAGTGTTTTATTTTCTATCTCTAATTCTACTTCATCATCTTCCGGATTAATATCTAAAAGTTCCAATATTGCTTTTTGCAGCAAAAGCACCCATGCATTTCCGCTTTTTATCAACTTCTTTTTCATATATTTCTCCTTTATATTTACTATACAAATACTTTACATTTACAGTGTTATATATTATACTTTCCATTGTATAGACAATGTATAGTAAAAGAGGAAGACACATGGTTTACGATGATGATTTTAAAAATTTATGCAAAAAGTTGGGAAAACACATACAAAAAATTCGTCTTGAAAAGGGACTTTCAGTAAAAGAATTATCCCAAAAATCCAACATAAGATGTGAGTATTTGTACAAAATAGAACGAGGAGAGGCTTACGGTTTAAAAATAGATGGTCATTTATACCAAATTGCAGACGGACTTCAAATTAAATTGCCTAAACTGTTTGATTTTAAATAATATTTTTAATTTACATGATATAATTTGGGTTATGAAAGATTATTTAATTGATACCCACGCACATGTAGATATGCTTGAAACTCCGACAGAAACAGTTTTATCTGAAATGAACGCTTTTGGAGTTAAAAAAGCGATTATTCCGTCAGTAGAAGAACAGTTTTTGGATAAAATTTCAGATATAATAACCAAAAATGAAAATTTGTTCGGAATGGTAGGAATTTTTCCTTCCGAAGCCAAAACGTACACAGATGAAATTGAACATAAAATGGAATCTGCAGCAAAAACCAATAAAAAAATTGTTGCAGTCGGAGAAATAGGATTAGATTATTATTGGGACAAGTCGTTTAATGATATCCAAAAAGAAGTTTTCTCAAAACAAATAAAAATGGCAAATAATTTGAACTTACCGATAGTAGTACATGACAGAGATGCCCACAAAGATTGTTTTGACATATTAAAAGAAAATAATCCTAAAAACGGAGTTCTTTTTCACTGTTTTTCAGGCAGTGTTGAATTTATGAAAGAATGCGTAAAAGAAGGCTGGTACATAGCTATAGGCGGTGTTGTAACGTTTAAAAATGCAGTGAAAATTAAAGAAGTAGCAAGAGAAGTTCCGCTTGATAAACTTGTATTAGAGACCGATTCTCCGTATCTTACACCGGTTCCGTACAGAGGAAAACCAAACAAGCCTGCTTATGTAAAATTTGTTGCGGAAGAAATCTCAAAACTAAGAGAAATGCCGACGGCAGAGTTAATTGATATTACAACCCAAAATGCAGAAAGTTTTTTTGGAATATAAACAAAAATTTATGTGATATATTAATAACAGAATAAGGTTTGATATAACCAACAATACAGATTACGGAATTTAAATTTGAAAAAAGAACGTCTTGATAAAATTTTAGTAGATTTAGGTTTTTTTGAAACTAAGAGCAAAGCATCAGCATCAATCTTAGCCGGTGATGTCATGATTGGAACGGAAGTTATCACAAAAGCCGGATACCAGATAGATCCTTCCAAAGATTATGATTTCAAGATTAAAAAAATGCCTTTTGTGTCCAGAGGCGGATTTAAATTAAAAAAAGCATTGGAAACATTTAATGTGAAAGTAAAAGACAGAATTTGTTTTGATGCAGGAGCTTCTACCGGCGGATTTACGGATTGTTTACTTCAAAACGGTGCAAAATTTGTATACGCAGCAGATGTTGGTTACGGTCAGCTTGATTGGAAAATCAGAAGTTCAAAACAAGTCAAAACAATAGAAAAAACGAATTTGAAAATATGTTCTTTTGAAGATATTTATTCAGAAAATGAGCCTGTCGCAGACCTGCTCGTATCAGACCTATCTTTTATTTCGTTAGAAAAAGTTTTACCGAATTTAAAACAACTCTTAAAACCGGATTATCACGAAATGGTTTGCCTCATCAAGCCTCAATTTGAAGCAGGAAAAGAGTTTGTCGAAAAGGGCGGAGTTGTAAAAGATAAAAACATTCACATTCAAGTTATAAATAATGTTGTGAATTGCGTAAAAAGCCTTGAATACAAAATAAAAGGTCTTACGTATTCTTCAATAAAAGGTCCTGCCGGAAACATAGAATACTTAATCTGGTTTGGAACTGATGATGAAGAAATTGAAATTGATATAAAAAATACCGTAAACGAGGCCTTTGAGGTATTAAATTAAAATAACTATATACAATGTTACACAAAGGTTTTTCTTATAGTTTTTTTAATTTTAAGAAATGCTAAATTTTTGTTTTTACATTATAATATTGGAAAATACATTGAAAATTTAAACAACAGGGTAAAGGATACTCTTTTCTATTGGGACTCCAACCGCCAATTTTAACTTAAGACTTCGGGTTGGTCCCCGAAAGAAAGGAGGTCTTTATGAACGATTTTAATATTAGTTTATTTCTGATATTCCTAATCATCTTCATAATCAAAAGCGGCACCTACTTAAAAAAGTAGATACCACTTAAGACTTCGTAACAGAGTATCTGGCCGGTCTGACAAACCGCCACCCTGTTGCTTATATTATAACTTACCTTGATTCATTTTTCAACTTTTGGGAATAAATATGCAAGAGCAATTCTAAAGTGAAGTTTTTTAAAATTTGTAATTTTTTCGCAGACTCTAATTTAACCGACATAAAAACAAAGGCTCCGTATATTATTACAGAGCTCTTTTAATATTATGATTATAGCAAAAAGCATTTATGCATTTTGAGCCAATTTTTCTCTGACAAGAGTTTCAACTTGCGCTAATATTTCAGGATTTTCACCTAAAAATTCTTTTGCCTTATCTCTTCCTTGACCGAGTTTTTCGTCATTAAAACTAAACCAAGAACCGGCTTTTTTTACAATATCCAAATCAACAGCTACATCAAGGATGTTGCCTATTTTACAAATACCTTTACCGAATATTATGTCAAATTCTGCTGTACGGAAAGGCGGAGCAACTTTATTTTTAAGAACTCTTACTCTTACGCGATTTCCGACGTCTTCGCCATCACCTTTAAGTCCTTCAACTCTTTTTATTTCCATACGAACTGATGCGTAGTATTTAAGCGCATTACCACCGGTAGTTGTTTCCGGATTACCGTACATAACACCGATTTTTTGTCTTAATTGGTTAATAAATATTACCGTAGTATTTGTTTTACCGATGATACCGGTTAATTTTCTTAAAGCTTTTGACATTAATCTTGCTTGT
>CADBPN010000048.1 GCA_902796585.1 uncultured bacterium | reverse complement strand
GAATTAATTACTTTGGAAAACCTCAAAACCGCAATTGATACCGCTCACGAAATGGGTGCAAAAGCATACTTAACTTTGAATATTTTCGGATTTAATTCTGATATCAAATCACTGGAAGAATGTATGGACAAGATTTGCGAATCTAATCCTGATGCATTAATAATAAGCGACCCCGGAATTATGAGAATTTCCCAAAAATATATGCCGAAAACAGATATTCATGTTTCCACTCAGGCAAATATTTTAAATTACGAGGCAGTGAAATTCTGGCAGGATATGGGCGCAACACGTTGTATACTGGCACGAGAACTCCCGATAAAAGATGTTGCCGAAATTAAATCAAAAGTTCCTGATATGGAACTTGAGTGTTTCATACACGGTGCGCAATGTGTATCTTTCTCAGGCAGATGTCTTTTGAGCGACTATATGACTAACGGAGAAAGAAAAGCCAATTCCGGAAACTGTTCTCAACCTTGCAGATGGAGTTATAAATTACTCGAAGAAACCCGTCCGGGCGAATATCAGGAAATTGTGCAAGATGAAAAAGGAACACATATTCTTTCCACTAAAGATTTATGCCTTGTCAATCACTTAAGAGAAATGATGGAAGCAGGAATTGATTCGTTTAAAGTTGAAGGCAGAACAAAAAGTTTATACTATGTTTCAGCTGTTGCAAAAGCATATAGAGAAGCTATTGATGACGTTTTTTCAAATCCGTCAGCCGATACATCAAAGTATTTTGAAGAACTTTTAAAAGTCGGAAACAGAGGGTATACAACAGGGTTTTATCTCGGAAACGGGGAATATCCTTCCGACGGATACAGTTACGACATATCAAAAGGACTTGCTGGAGCCGATTTTCTGTGTGAATGTCATGGAAAAGAAAACGGATATTATAGAATAGTTACAAAAAATAAATTTTTCAAAAATGAAGACATTGAAATTATTACCCCTTCTGAAAAATTCGTAACACAAGTAACCGAAATCAAGGATTTGAAAGGTGAAGAACAAGAACTGGCAAATACAAATCACGAACTTTTTGTAAAATTCACAAAAGAGCCTAAAGAATACGAATGGGCACTTGTGCGTACAGTTGGAATAAAAAATGGTGTAAACGAAATTGCGAGGTGCGCATGTTCTTAAAACCGGATTATAACTTAAAAAACATATATGAAATAGATTTTAACGAGTTAAAAGAAAACGGTATTAAATGCATAATGTTTGATTTAGATTCAACAGTTATGATGTCAAAATCTGCCAATTTTTTACCGGAAACCTTAGAATGGTTTAATTCTTTCATAAATGATTTTGAAGTTGCAATTATTTCAAATAATCCTAATCAGGAATACATCGCAAACGCTTCCAAACTTGCACCATGCAAAGTTATCGGACATGCTAAAAAACCTAACCCAAATGTTGCAAGAGCTTATTTGGAATCTGTTGGTATAAAGCCGGAAGAGGCTGTGATGGTTGGAGACAGGCCGTTAACAGATATTCTGGTAGGAAAAAGGCTCGGATGCAAAACTATTTTGGTAGATTCTATTAATCCGCATGAAAATTGGCCGACAAGACTTGTAAGAGCATTAGAAAGAAGTACTATTAGGAAATAAATTTTTACATGGTAAAATCTTATTTAGGAATATTTGTGTAAAATCGTTAGGAGAGTTAAATGGCTGGTAATATACCATTAATGATAGCAGGAATAGGATATTGCGTTCCGGAAGCAGTTATTACAAACGAAGATTTAAAAAAACTGTATGAAACATCGGACGAATGGATTTATACAAGAACAGGAATAAAAGAGAGAAGAGTCGTTTCCGGAAATGAAACCGCTATTGATTTGGGTTTAAAAGCCGCACAAAATGCTATTTTGAAAGCAAATATAAGTACTGATGAAATTGATTGTATAATCAGTGCATCATCTGTACCGCCTCAATTGTATCCGACTCTGGCGTGTACAATACAAGCTAAATTGGGTATAAAAGATACTATTCCGGCTTTTGATATGACAGCAGCATGCACAGGATTAATATATGCACTGCAGATAGCAAGAGGCTTCATAGGAGCAGGGTTGTACAAAACTATTCTTATAGTTGCCGCTGATAACAACTCTAAAATAACCGATTGGACAGACAGAGGAACTTCAATTCTTTTTGGCGACGGTGCCGGTGCTATGGTTGTAAAAGCTTCGGTAGATGGAGTTGATGACATTCTTTCTTTAAAAATCAGTGCAAACGGCTCTATCGGGCAGATGATTCAAACTAATATGCCGTCTCAATGCTGTCCGCTGGTTAAACAGGCTGATGAAGTCGGTACAGGAAAAATAATTATGGACGGAAAAGAAGTCTATAAATTTGCTGTTACAACAGTTCCTAAATATGTAGAGGAATGCATTGCTCTTTCCGGATTAACTGCGGAAGAAATTGATTACCTAATCCCTCATCAAGCAAACCAAAGAATTATTGAATCAATACAAAACAGATTAAAATACACTGATGATAAAGTTATTTCAAATATAAGATATTACGGAAACACTTCGGCAGCTTCAATTCCGATAGCATTGGCAGAGGGTGTTGAACAAGGCAAGATTAAACTGGGTTCAACTGCTGTCTTATGCGGATTTGGTGCCGGTATGACTTGGGGAGGAGCCGTAGTAAGACTTAGAGAAGGAATTTGCTAGGGGTAAATATGCCAATAAGAGACACCGTACTAATTATAGGTATTAATAGAACTAAAAGGTTTCTTCCTATCTATACTGCGCATTTGAATTTGTGCGCCCAAATAATAAAACTTCCTAAAGAAAATAACATACTTTCAGATATAATAGAACAAAAAATGTTTGAAAAGTTTCCTAATATAGGAGTTTTTCAAAACAAAAACTATAAATCACTTGTTGATATTTATAAATCAGTTCAAAGAAAATATTATCCAGAAAAGGATATTTATCAAAAAGGAGAAATATAATGGTTAAAAAAATAGCATTTTTGTTTCCCGGACAAGGAGCACAGTCTGTAGGAATGGGAAAAGATATTTATGAAAATTATGAATCAGCAAAAAACATATATGATACAGCAGATGAGGTTTTGAACAAAAGTATTACAAAGCTTTGTTTTGAAGGGCCGGAAGAAGATTTAAAACAAACCGTAAATACACAACCTTGTATAGTAACAACTTCTATTGCAATGATGGAAGCTTTGCGTAACGAATTAAATATAATTCCAGACTACACAGCAGGACATTCATTGGGCGAATATTGTGCAATGTTTACAGCGGGTGTTATGAGTTTAGAGACAACTCTGAAACTTATACAAAAACGTGCCGACCTTATGGGAGCAACTAAGGGCGGAAGTATGGCTGCAGTTCTTAATGCTTCGGAAGATGTTTTAAAAGCAGGTTTGGAAGAAGGAAGAAAAATAGGTTACGTTGATGTAGCTAATTACAACTCACCTGCTCAAGTTGTTATCACAGGTGATGAAGGTGCAGTAAAAGCTGCCGGAGATTACATACTTGCGAATGGTGCAAGAAGAGTTGTTCCTCTTGCAGTATCAGGTGCATTCCACTCTGAATTTATGAAAAACGCAGGTGAAAGTTTTAGAGAGTTTGTTAAAGACGCAGAACTCAACGATTCATCTATTCCTGTTATAACGAACGTTGATGCTGAACCTACAACAAGCGCGGAAGAATTCAGAAAAAAAATGCCCCGTCAAATTTATTCTTCAGTTTATTGGACACAAACTATTCAAAAAATGGTTTCTGAAGGTGTTGATACATTTATTGAAATCGGGCCGGGTAAAGTTCTTGCCGGTTTAAACAAAAAAATTGCTCCGGAAGCAACTGTTTATAATATTTACGACAAAGCTTCTTTAGATTCAACGATATCCTCTTTAAAAGAACAGTTAGCCGGTGTATAGAAGGATTTGGTAGAATCATGCAAATGGATTTAATTAATCGTAATATTGAGTCAATGAAAAAATTTGAAACAATGATTAATACTGCAGATGAAGGACTTGCAAACGAGCTGGTAGCAGAAGATGCTGCATTCTACACTCCGGCAAGTCCGGAGCCTTTGTATGGCGGAACCGGATATTTGTCAGTTGTACATTGGATGAGAAAAGGATTTTCCGATGTTCAATGGAAAATAAAAGACATTGCTGCAGATAGTGAAAAAGCAGCCGTTCATTGGGAATTAACAGGGACTCATGACGGAACATTTTTAAATTTTCCTCCTACCGGTAAGAAAATATCAGTAAGTGTGATGAATTTTTATTACTTTAATTCAGAGGGAAAAGTTATTAATGATATCGCGGCAGAAGGTATGATTGGGATTCTGCGTGGTATAGGTGCGATGTAAAATGTTTAATTAACCATATAGAACATCTTATTTAAATTTACAGCAAAAAAAAGCCGCTTATTTAGCGGCTAACACATATGTGTTTATGTTAAATAGAATCTTTTATAAGGATATGGTTTTGTATTCCAGATCCTGATTCATAAGGTCGGTCGGATTTTTATAATCAAACGGAATTATGACATTAATTCTGCTTTTTGCACCCTCTTCCAAACCGTATGAACTTATAAACCTTTCATCAAGCTGTAATGTATAACTTCCCGGAGCAAGTCCTGATATGTAGAATTCGCCGGTTTCATCAACGGTTGAATAATTAACTTCATTTCCGTCTTTATCAAGTAAGACTACTACGAAATCAGTTAATTTTAACTCTCTGTCAAAGTCATCGGATATTTTTAAAACCCCTGAAACCGAACCAACGGTTGATACAAGCGGAATTTCAAGTTTTGTTGTTTGACCGCCGGCTATTCTGATTTTATTTACTATTTTATCATTAGAAATAGGAGCTACTGTTAGCGGCAGATTGTCCATATCAATCGCTACTGTATATATGCCTTCTTCTACACTTTGAGAATATACTCGTCCTCTTTTATTAGTAATATTTGTTTCTGATAACCAGTTGGCAATCAAAGGAACATCTGACATCGGCACGTCAATCTTTTTATCGTATTTACCGTTACCGTTTACATCAACGAATGCGATTGCTTCAAACAAACCTTTTGTTGTATCTTCGTCTCCGACAGAACGTAATCCTCTGTTACAAATTTGGAATGCGTCATTAAATGTAAAGAATACGGAGTGTCGATTTGTAGACGGAGTAAACATGTTATCAATAAAGAACCCGCCGTTTTTAGAGTATTGGTAATTAAAATGCATTGTTTGACCGGAACGTGCTCTGTATGCCAAACCTACATTAAAGTCATTTCCGCCTTGACCGTAATAACGGAATCCCCAGCCGATACTTGGGGTTAAACGGTGCCATGTCGGGAATGTATACCCGAAACGGAACATATTATATCTATTTTTATATGTATCGGTTTTATACCTTACCATATCGTGTCCCATCATAAATTTACCCCAATTGTGAGGAATCGGAACATCTAATTGTATATAATTGTTCGCATATTTTGAATAATAATTTCTGTCATAAGTTGTCGGGTTATGGAATTTTGTATCGTACAAACTTTCATTTCTTCCGGCTTGAATTTTTGCCCATACACCAATATCTCTTGAAATATTTGCATCATAGTAATAATTTTTATTTCTGCCTAAGTCATTTTCACCGCGTCTGTAGTTTGAACTCAATCTCAAATCGGCAACTTTAGGTATTTTTGTTGAAGCGCTTATTGTAGCTTCATCAAATACAATTCTTCCGCCTCTGTATTTTTTATTAACATTTGATAAATATCTGCTGTAACTTCCATAAGCACTTGTAGAATTAAAGCTTAAACCGCCGGATACTTTTCCGCCGACTCTGTCGTTTTTAGAAGTCGAGTCGGAACTTGCTATGTACCAATCAGGAGAATTATAGAAACCTTCTAATTTAGCTCCGATTCTTTTTGGTGCAAATATACCTTTTTTATATTTTGATAAATCCTTATCGTATTCTCCGGCTAATTTACCCATGTAACCGAGTTTTGTATAATGTTCTCTTACATCATGTGCAATACTTACACCGCCGGCTGCGTGAGCTTTAATATTTTTATTTTTTTCAGACTTCCATTCTATACTGCTTAATGATGTTGCACCTTCCAAGTAGTTAACGCTCTTTTGAGTACCGGTAACAAGCAAAGTATCGTTTGTCGGAATAGTGTACATAATGTGAGAATCATTTTTTTCGTATATTTTGTCACCTGAAAGTTTTGTCTTGAATGTTAAATTATCTTTCAAGCCATACTGGTATTCTCCGCCTGCAGTAACCTTTTTGTTATTGCCCCTGTATATATTTTGCCCATCTCTGAATAATCTGTTTTGGTAACCCCAAACGCCGGCATAGGCTGTGCCTCGTTGTTCTTTTTCAAGAGGGGTATCATTTCCGAAAACAGAATAGTTTTCTTCTTTTATAAGTTCAACTGTTCCGTCTTCGTTAACTTCTTCCAGCTTAATCTTTTTAACCGGATTCGGGAGCTGCACATCTTTTAGAGTATAGTAACCTGCATAAGTACTCAGAGTTATCGGTTCTAAATCATTAACCGTCAAACGAACCAAACTTGTCGGCTTAACATAACCGCTAATTTTTGACGGTGCAATTTTTTCATTATCGTAATTCCACAATTGCGCACCGAATATTTGAGTACCTATTTGAGCATCATCATCGGAAATTCCTCTGACTTTACCCAATTCGTAAAAATATTCTTTTTCTTTATCTTTTGTTTTTAAATTAAATTTATTTCTGTATGAACCTGTCAAACCGCCAAACATAAAAGCTTTATTTGTATAACTGTATTGTGTAGCTTCAATTCTATACTTACCGCCTAATAAATCACCGTTGATACTTTCTTGAATCATGTTTGTGAAATTATTGTTTGAGCTTGAATTATTTGTGTATCGGATTCCGAGGTGATCATTTTGAAGGTTATCTCTTAAACCTATTGTTTTAAGAGTAATTTTGCCCGGTTTTTTAGGGACAACTACATCTTGATAAGCTTTAGGGCCTTTGTCTTCAACTTCGTAAGGATTTGCATTTTTTAAAACTTGAATATCTCTGTCTACGTGTGCAACCAGAGTTAATGTTTCGAAATCAGTATCAAGCTTCACGCCCATAATTTCTTCGATTGCGGAAGCCGGTATATACGCTTCATTAAATACGTTTTCCATTATACCTTTACCGACAAATACGGGAGTTTGCTTTGTAACAGGGGAATCTTCAATGAATACACCTTGTTGAGTTACCATACCATGTCTTCCGTCGATAGTAATAAAACTTATTTGTTTATCGGCACGATTAGCTTCATACTTGATTTCAAATAAATCTGCCAATTGTTTAAACGGAACTAAAATTTTGTTATTATCCGTTATCACAATTTCTACATCTTGGAAAGCCAAATCATTAATATTAACGTAAGAGATTGTAGAGTCGTAAGCAAAAGACGGCAAAGCCAGACACAATGTGCCTGTCATCGCCAAAATTATTAGATTTTTCTTCACTCTATTTAACATCTCTCTTCTTTTAGGCTTTCCTTTGCCTTTGTTTTGAATCCGCTTTTCTCTGACGTTGCGAATTATTTTTTATTGTTTTGTTTGGACTATCCTTCGTCCGATGTTCTATTTAACTTTGTCAACTATTCTTTTTTGTTTATTATTGGGATTGGGTTAGGAGTTGTTCTTACTTACCCCGTTACCACTATTTGCTTGTTATCGTAAATTGGATTACCGATTTATAACTTCCTGATTCATCTAATCCGACTTCATAGGTTCCTGTACAAGGAGTTCCGGATACCGTATGCGTAACATCTCCGCTTTCTGAATCATTTGCCAGAATTACGAAACAATTGCCATACTCTTTGTAATTTGTATGGAAGCTTGATGTCATTCCGCCTGTTGTAGTTACGGAACTCGGGTATGCAAATACATTCTTGCTGGAATCACTTCCTGTACGGGCATTTTCTACTGCTGTTGAGCTTGGAAGTCTCGTCTCGTGAGCGAATAATAACCTGCCATCATTACCGAATGCTGAAACTCTGTCTCCGTCAATATCAATATATGAATTAATAATATAATCAAAGTGCTCATCACCGCCGTTCGTCTGCAAGGTGAAAACAGTCGAAAGACCGGTGTGAGTTCCGGTTGCCGGATTTACACTTGTTGAATTGTTTGATGATTTTTTAGTCAATGATGCTGTATACGGAACATTTGTCACAACAACAACATCTTCTTCGGTATCCGCAAAAACATTTTGACCGAATGTAAGACATATTATTAATATTAATATTTTAACAAGGTTATTTTTCATTTCTCTCTTCTTTATTTTTGTATCCGCGGGCGGGCTTGCCCGCCCGCTATACAAATTAGTTATAGTTT
>CADBPN010000047.1 GCA_902796585.1 uncultured bacterium | reverse complement strand
CGCACAAGATTATGAATTTCTTGTGCTGATTTATTCCAATCAATTTCACACTCTTCTTTTTTTAATTTATCTGCAAAACACACACCAGCTTCACACTGTTTGATTGGTTTTAAAGTTCCATCGGTTAAGCCAATGAGTGTTTTTTCTAATAATTTAGGAGAATGTGATGCACATATTTCAAATAATTCTACACAATTCATATTCGGAGTAATCTGAATTGGTTCCTTTAAACAAATATCACCGCAATCTAACCCTAATTCAGTTATCATTGTGCAAATTCCGGTCTCAGTATCACCGTTGATTATTGCTCTTTGAATAGGATTTGCACCTCTGTATTTCGGTAAAAGTGAAACATGTAAATTTATCGTTTCATATTTTGGTATATCCAAAACTTCTTGAGAAAGAATTTGACCGAATGCAAAAGTTACAAAAAAATCAGGATGTAATTCTTTTAAAGAATTGATAATTTCAGGCTCTTTTCTTATAGATTTTGGTTGAAAAATTTTTAAATTATTTTCAAGAGCAAACTGTTTTATAGGACTAGGAGTTAGTTTCTGCCCTCTGCCGGAAGGTTTATCCGGCTGTGTTACAACTGCAAGTACATTAAATTTATCAGATTTATGCAAATACTCTAAAGACTTAAGTCCAATATCAGGAGTACCAAAAAATATAATACTAATCTTATCCATTAAATTCTCCTAATAATGTTATTCTGCTTTTTTCTCTTTAGGCAATTTATCAATTTCTGCTTGTAATTCTGGTTCAGAAAGCATCTTTTCAACCTCAATCGGAGGAAGATTGTGTTTTTGGAGTTCAGATTCAGCATCAAATCTATTAAGCGCGTGGTCAATAAATAAAATTCCGTTTAGATGATCAAACTCATGTTGAATGCATCTTGCTAAAAGAGTTCCGTCTTTTGCTTCAAGAACAAATGAACGTCCGTTTCTGTCCATAGCTTTTACCATGACATTCGCATACCGTCTTACATCAGTAAACGCTTCCGGAAAACTTAGACAACCTTCCCTTGATATGCAAGCACCTGACTTCTTAATTATTTTAGGATTAATAAATACAATCGGATTAAGCGGTTCTTCACCTGTTGAAACGTCAACAACAAATATTCGGTAGTTTTCACCGACTTGCGGAGCAGCAAGACCAACACCATTTTGAGCATACATAGTATCTAACATATCCTCAACCAATATTTTAATTTTTTTAGATACTTTCAGAACTTCTTTTGAAGGAATTCTTAAAGATGGTTCACCATATTTAACAACTTTTCTTACAGACATTTTCCCCTCCGCTATTTTTAATATATAATACCATGAAAACGATATTTTGACGAAATTTTGACGGAGAAAAATGAAAAAAATTATATTATTCATATTGTCATTTATATTTTCAACTTTAATTATATTATCAGATGAAATCAAAGTTTATGACGAATTTGGAAACAGAGTCGGCACATACAAAAAAATCAACGACAAATATGAATTTTATGATTTTTATGAAAGAAAAATTGAAGATCCATCGTCAGTTATAAAAAATGCACCGGATCAAAATACGCTAAAAAATTACTCGCAAGAATATAAGGTAACAAAAGATGCTATTACAGATATGTATATTAATAATAGTTTTTCCGGAAGATACAGACGATTTGACAGAGGCTTTATTCAGCCAAAATGCTGGTATAATTATCAAACACCATCAATAGTACGCCCTTCGGCCAAAACAAATTTTTAATTACAATTATTCATCAATATCGTCTTCGGCTACATCAGGCATATCTGGTTCTGCGACTTGTTTAGTAAGTTTTTCATTAAGTTCTTGCAGGGTTATGGATTTATCCATTTTCTTTAAAGCATTAAGGACTGCTATTTTATAATCTGCATCTTGCCTATTTTTAGGATTATCGATTAATTCTCCGATTTTTTGCCCTAATAAACCCATTACAACAACTGCCGGTATTAATACGGTTGCAGTTGCTAACATTGCATGCATATCAATAGTACCGACTTTAATTATACTTACAGTACCTATGACTAATATAGTTAAAACCACCAAAAAATTTCTTATGCTTTCTGAGTAGTTAGTATAGTTCATTATGAATTATTTTCCCTTTTGCTTTGAGTTTCCATATCTTTTTTCATACAATATTGAACAAGTGTCATTTTATCTATATTACTTAACATTGTGAATCTTCCGGAAATTGTATAATATCCGCTGTCATCTCTTTCAACACGTATTAACTGATATTTACATTTAATCTCTTGTTCCTCTGAAAGTTTTAATACTAAATTGTAATCTTTTTCTATATCAATATTTTCATTTGTACGTATTTTCATACCACCTGCAGACAGGTCAAGTGTTCTTATTTTATGAGTCACATCACCGCATGTTAATTCTAAATCCTCAACAAATTTAATACGTGTAAACTTACGTCTTTGCAGGAATCTGTGTTTTACAGGATTTGCAATAGTTATAACATTATTTTCCAGAGCTTGTATATATGACTCAAAATATAAATAACCGTTTTCGGTAAAAGAGTAGAAATCACAAATATGGTTAACATTTAAACCTTCAGGCTTAAATTTTAATTCCATTCTGAACCCGTCTTGTGTAACATCCAAAACTTTTCCCTTATTGGTTTTCTTAAAGTCTTGAGGTACTATTGTAACTATTTGATTATCTTTAACAAGCTCTCTCATTTCATTCCTCACTATTTTTATTATTTACTTATTTATTATACTATACTTTTATCATTCCAACCGATTTTACTTTAACATTTGAACTTATCTCCTGATATGACATAATTGAAATTTGCGGATAAGTCCTTTCTACAAGTTTTCTGAACAACAACCTAATTGGTGAAGAACATAAAATAACCGGTTGATTTCCAGTTGCAGTAATAGCCTTTTCAAGTTCTACATTCATCTTATCAAACATATTTCTTGTAAATGCCGGATCTAAAGTTACACTCTGACCGTCAGGGCTTGCTCCTTTTGCAATAGTATTTTCGACATCAGGTGAAAGTGTGATAACAAATAATTCTCCTGTATCAGCAAGATTCTGCTTGCAAATATTTCTTGATAAAGCTTGTCTTACATGTTCAGTTAAGAAACTTGGATTCTTATTAATTTTTGCATAAACGCTCATTGTTTCCAGTATTGATTTCAAATCTCTTACAGCAACGCCTTCTTTTAGAAGATTTTGCATAACTATTTGAACATCACCGATTGAAATATCTTTCATTATATCCGCAACATAATCTTCGGAAACTTCTTTCTTAAGATTATCAATTAGTTGTTGAACATCAAATCTCGAAAGAATTTCTGAAGCACATTTTTTGATTACTTCAGTTATGTGAGTCGAAATTACGGCAGATGCTGAAACAACTGTATAACCGGACATTTCTGCCATATCTTTATCTCTTGCTTCAATCCATAATGCAGGAAGACCAAACGCAGGCTCTATTGCGTGTATACCATTTATTGTCATACCGCCAATAGGATCTCCTGCTGACATTGCAAGATATCTTTCAGGATAAACTTCACCTGACTCAAGAGCAACTCCTTTTAATTTTATTTGATACGAATTAGGAGACAACTGCAAATTATCTCTAACCCTTATCGAAGGTAGGACTATACCTAAATCAAGAGCAGTTTGTCTTCGAATTTGTGCAATACGTTCTAACAAATCACCGCCCATTTCAACATTAAGTAACTGTACAAGTCTGTAGCCAACTTCGATTTCTATAGTATCTACATTTAAAAGTTCCATGACACTTTCTCTTGTAGCTTTTGCACGTTTTTCTTTTTTACCGAGTTTTTCTTGCTGTTCTTGTTCAATTTGTTGTTCTTCTTGTTGTTGCGCAGCAACTGTTTTTGCTTGAGATTTTTTAAATGCCATAACCCCGGCAGCAATTGCAATAGTCAAGAAAGGAATAGTAGGCATGCCGGGAACTATACCCATAAAGCCTAATAGACCGGCAACGACACCAAGTACTCTTGGATCAGAAAACATCTCATTTTTAATATCCTGAGAAAGTGATTCATCTTTTCCGGACGCACGAGATACAATCAAACCTGTTGCAGTGGAGATTAGCAATGCAGGAATTTGAGAGACAAGACCGTCACCGACAGTTAATATAGTATATGTTGAAAGTGCCGTTTGTACATTCATATGAAGTTGAATTACACCAATTACCAAACCGCCGACAATATTAATTACAGTTATAACAATACCTGCTGTAGCATCTCCTTTTACGAACTTTGAAGCACCATCCATAGTACCGTAAAAATCAGTTTCTCTTTCAAGTTTTTTACGTCTTTCCTTAGCTTGATCTTCATCTATAAGTCCTGAGTTTAAATCCGCATCAATACTCAATTGTTTACCGGGCATTTTATCTAAAGTAAATCTTGCTGATACTTCAGCAACACGAGTTGCACCACCTGTGATAACCATAAAATTGATTAAAACAAGTATACAGAATATAACCGCACCGACAACATAGTTTCCGCCGACAACAAACTCACCGAAAGAACTGATTACATTTCCGGCAGAACCATTTAAAAGAATCAACCTTGTGGAACTTACGTTTAACCCCAGCCTAAATAGTGTCGCAATAAGCAGAACTGTAGGAAAAGATGAATAATCTAAGGGTTCTTGGGTATATAAACAAACTAAAAGAATTATAACAGCAAGAGAGATATTAACTGTAAGGAGTAAATCAAGAAACGGAGCCGGAATAGGAATAACCATCATTACGACAATAATGACCAAGCCAATAGCAAGGACTATATCATTGTTACTTAAAATTTTAGATAACTTTCCCAGTTCCATCTCTCCACCACTATTATTTTACCATCACAAGGGCAAATATGACAAGAGCTTGAGAAAAATTTTAGTTTTAAATTGACTGATTTACACAGCACAAGTATCGTTTGTGTGACATCCAACATACAATCAATATCATGCAGCTATAAAAAGTTGTTACAAAAATTAAGATTATATATAAATTAACTAAGCTAAATAATCCAGTATCGCACCGCCAATTTCTTCTGTCGGGTCAAAATGACAATCTTTTTGCGGATTTATTGAATCTTGTATTAACATTTTAACAAGCGGTCCGAACCCATCAGGAACTTTTGTTTTTCTGTATATACCTGCTAAATAGGTCTGAATATTTGGGGATTTTGTATCATTAAACTTGGATAAAGTTGGATACATTTCAGCAACAGACTTTTTATTTATGCCATTATCTAACATTAAGTTAAGCGCATATAATTCCTCTAATATTTCATCTTCCGAGTCAGAATTTTCTAATACAAATTTAATTTCCGGAATTGACTTTTCACCTCCGGCAATTTTTTGATTAATTTTTTCTTGATTAAATACACAATAATTTCTATATTGATTTGGATACGATACACTTAATGTCATAAACACCTACATTATAATCAAACCATACAAAGCACCCGCTGCAAGAGCAGGAATATAAGGAAGATAATTTCTGTTTTCCTCTTTTTTAATACTTTTCAACAATGAATATATCAAAATAATCGCAACAATTCCAACTATTGCAATAGTACAGTAATTTTGTACTGTTTTATAAACAACCAACGCTAATAAAAATAAAATTAGTGAAATACACGTTAACTTATTACCTTGTTTATAATTTTTATACCAGAATGAAGGTAAAATAAATATTACCGAAGCTATAAGGCTGAAAAACAGAACAATCAAAACGCCTTTTAAGCCAAAAATAGCGCCCAGGGCACCTGCAACGTAAGTATCAGCTTCACCCATTGCACGTGATTTTGTTATCAAATACCCGCTTCTTGCGATTAATTCAATTATTAAAGCCGCAGATAAAAGTCCTGTAAGTGAAAAAATAATACCGGCCCAACCCATATATAAACAACAATTAATTACACCCAATATTGTCATTAATATTGCAAGATTACAATCTGCAACCCTTTCTTTTAAATCAGTAACAGTCATTATAAGCAAACATGAAAGCCATACAATAACAAATAAAGCAGTAATGTTTAAACCGAATTTAAGATAAGCAAAAGCAAACAAAACCATCGTAGTAAATTCTATAATCGGATATTGAATACTTATTTGTTCTTTGCAGAAATAACACTTACCTCTTAACAACAAATATGAAAGAATTGGTATGTTATGCCAAAAATACAATTTATGTCCGCATTTGGGGCATTTTGAAGACGGAAATACTATACTTTCTCCTGATAAAGAACGTAATATAACTACGTTATAAAAACTACCCAAACATAAGCCAATCACACATATCCAAATTAAAATAAATATTTGTAAATCCATTATTAATCCTCATTCATATAAGTTTGAGTATCAGCCATTTTTTGAGAGAGAATATTACAAGCTTTTTTTATTTTTCTTGAAACTTGCATCTGAGTTAAATTCAGTCTTTCCGCTATTTCTTTTTGATTTAAGTCTTGATAATAATACAATTCTATAATAGATTTATACTCTTCGGGTAAAGTCTCTATAACCTTACTCAATATTAATTTTGTATCTTCTAATTCTGATTTTTCTTTGTAATTATCCTTTGCAATAATTTCTTCATAACCTAAATTATTTGTATCAGCTCTATAAATATCATCTAATGACAGAGTTGATTTTCGTCTGTCAGCCTGTATTGCAAAAGCAACGTCATTTGATGAAACATTCAGAGCCTCTGCTACATAATCATTTGTTAATTCATTTAATTCTTCAGCAGTCAAAGTGCTAATAAAAGTATTAATACGATATGAAAGTTCTTGAATATGACGGGGAACTTTTATCGTATTCAACTTATCTCTTAAATAGTGCTTCATCTCGCCAATTATTAAACAACCGGCATATATTTTAAAATTATCATTTACTTCCGGAGAATAACTGTCAATAGCCTTTAATAAACCGATTGAACCGGCTTGCACCATATCTTCAATAGGGTCGTAAGAACGTCTCGCAATGGTTCGGGCAATTCTTTTTACTATAGGAAGCATTCTCGTCACAATCAAAGCCTTCGCTTTAGACTTTTTTTGTTCATTGTCACCGGCATGATAATCTTCTAACCACTGGGCAATTAGTTCGTATGTCTTCTGTTCTCCGATATTATCTTGCAAAACTATCTCCTACTGATTACAACAAATAATCTTATCACGTAATCATCTCTCAATCAATCATTTATATCATTTAGTTATTTAATCCGGGTTCTGCTTCAGAGCCTGTTACAATTTTTCTTAATACGAACGTTAACTTCGGAAGCGCAATTGCAAGTAAAAAGCTGCTTATTCCGATATTCGCAAAAATATTTGCTGATTTTACTCTTAGTGCTTTTTTTGCGTATTTATCAACATTATTAGATTTTTTTGCTTCTGAGATAAATGTTTCAATTTCTGTTTGAAATTTCCCAATCTTTTCTGTATTTATATATTCTCTTGGATCTCTCACACCGTTTTTTAAGTATTTAACACCACAAAACTGTTTGCACAATTGAGTAAATTTTGAATTAGGATTATTGTCCAAATATTCAATAATATTTTCTTTAGGAAGTTCCAATTTACCGGACTTAATAAGTTCAATGAATTCTTTATCCGCAAATATTTTAGGGTCAAGATTAACATTTGTGCCAAAAACTTTTCCGGAGAATTTATCTAATCCTTTGGCAATCCAAATTGGTGCAACAAAATTTAAAAACATCATCATAGAAAGTCTAAATCCATTTTCGAGGCGCTCATATTTATTTCTGCCGGTTGCAACTCTGCCTACAGTGTATCCGCCATCGATGACAGCCATTCTGTTAACATCAGATATATTAGCTAATGAAGCGGATATTCCTTTAAAACTGACATTATTATTATTTTTTGAAGAAATAACCTCTTTATTGTTCTTGGATTCTTTAATTTTATTTGTAAGTGCAAAATTTAATTTTGGAATCACAAAACCTATTAATGAAATAGGAATTATTGTAGAAAGAGCAAACTTACCTGCCAACAATTTTTGATAAGTTGATTTATTTGATAAAACTTTTTTCATTTCATTAACTTCATTTGGAGCTAATTTTTCAAATTTATCAATATTATATTTGATTCCTTGATTCTGTTTTTCTTTAAAAAGATTAGAATTAATATTTGGATAAAATCCGCTCTTTTTGATTAACCAAGAACAAATTTTGTTTATAATAGGGCCGCCGGCAAGCCAGACAAAAGATGTGCTATACTCATCTAAAAGACGTTCTCGAGTTGCATTCTTTGCCATTTCCTCAGAGTCTTTTAAATTTTGATTATAAGTAAGTGCGACTTTTGTAGGTATTTCAATTCCGCAATCACGAACAACCAAGGGATAAACCTTGCTAGTGTCTCCTATTGCTGAAATTATATTAACTAATGACATTTAAATTCTCCTTTTAATCGTACTCTTTACCTCTCTTAACATCCCGAAAGAGCCGATTAACGGAGTTTAATGCAACATCACAACTCCCGACCCTTCCGGGTAAGTATGAGTATGATGATGTTTTTTAATCAATAATGTCATAATAATTCCTTTTCCATATGTTAACATATAATTATATTTTGTAAAGTATTACACGATTATAAGTTGGTGAGGACTTGAAAATACATCATTTTTGAGTTATCATGCAAGAGCGAGTTTATATATAAAGAAAGTGTGTGTGATTATGATTCGGCCTGTTGATGCCTTAGCCCCTAAGGTTTATTTCAGGGGACAGAGTGGTAATTATGAAAATCCAATAAACAGAGAAATGGAGAAGAAGCTTGCAATTGCAAATGCTGTTGGTCTATCTGCGGTAACCGGAGCTGTAGCTACTGCGGTTTCCAGAAGTGCAGTTTCGTCTTGGCGTCATGCCGGCGGAATTGGTGCAGTTGCAGGTTGTATCGCTATGATATTTTTAGGCCCTATGTTTCTTTATAAAGCAGGAATAAAATCATTTACTAAGGAAAAGGAAATGGATGTTTTTGTGCAAGAAAATGAAATGAAAAAGAAACTTATTGCAGATGTAAATGATGCCATAGATAATAAAAGCAATAATTTGCAAGGTAAGATTGAGAACTATTCAAAAACTATAGCAAGAAAAATCGCTTAAATGAAAATTATTTACCCATAGGGTTCTCTTTTCCTATACCAAAACCATCATATAAAACCTTATAAACACCATAAATTCCGAGTCCCCAGACACCGGCTTTTGCTGTGCGTCCTTTTCCTGCAAGTGCCATTGATGAACATATAACCGGAACTACATTGTCAACAACTGAATTAACTACACCAGTGAAAAAACCTTTTACTCTTCCGAATATTGCAGAAATAGGATTATTCATTCTGAAATTTGCAACTTTTTCTTGCAAAGCAACCGTCGTCGGATTTGCGCTTGATGTAGTTCTCTCAGCAGCTATAACACTTTCAAATGTATCAGCAGACTCATTTAAGGAAGTTCGTGCAGATTGTTTTTTGCCTCTTGCATAAGCATCATAGACCACGGCACTCATGCCTGCTACACCTGCTGTTTTACAAATTATTTTTGCTGCTAATCCCATTTTTATTTCATTCCTTTATTAATTTTGGCTCATATCTTTTATTGACGGATTTGGTATATTTTTAATTTCAGTACCGGATGTCATTCTTAAAAGTACATCTGCTGCCTGCAATACATCTTCTTTATCAGCATTAGGATTTGATTGAATATTATGAAGCAATTTAACCGTATAATCATTACCGCTTGCAAGTCCTGAACTAAACGCAGATAACGCTGCAATTCTAACAAGTTTTGATGGATCCTGCATCATTTTATTTAACAAAGCATTTAATGCAGCATCATCAAATCGGTCATGATCTTCATCTAATCTGGTTAAAATCTCCTTCGATGCCATTAACCGGATTTCATCATTCGGATTATCCAAATAATTTTCTAATGATTTTATATATTCGTCAGTTAATGCAACAATTTTCCTTTCTGTAGTATTCTTTTTTGACTCTTCAATTTCTGCCTGTCTTTCATTCAATGAATTTATAATGTCATTCGACTTTGTAAAGTCAGAATTCTCTTTTGAGATTCCTTCTGCAAATTGCTTGTAAGTATCAATTCCGTTAGAATAGCTGGTTCCGTTTTCAGGATTTATGTCATCTTTATTAATAAAATCCGGAATATTTTCGTTTGCTGTGTTTATTTTGTCATTAGCGGTTTTATTTGAATTGCGTTCGTCATGACCGTTATTTTGATAGTTATAATTATTTAAGTAGTATTGTGCCGGATAAGCTTGGGGAAGCATTTGTGAAGGGTTCTGAGCTATGGCAGTTCCGTTTTGTGCATTTTGATGCTGATTGTAATTAGATTGCAGTTCGGTTTGTTCCGGACAATAACATTGCTCAGGCGAAGTCATATATCCATTACTAATTCCTATACTTTGCGGATTTTGAGTATAAGGATTTTGCGGACCTACATTTACTGCAGGATTTGCTATTTGAATTGTTACACCCGAATAATTCGGAGGCGGATTAAACATTTGATTTTGCATAAAATACTAACCTTTTAATTACACACTTATATATATAAAGTCAAAACTTAAGAAAAAATTGCTATTTTACTATTAAATATTACAAAATGTTAAGAAGGTTAATCAATAAATAAAAATCATTTTATCTTAATTTTAAAATAGCTTCAGCCTGTTCATCAGTTAACAGCTTTGGTCCGCCTAAAAGCTCAGTATTTAAAACAACTTGTGCATAAGATTCTGCCAATTCTAATTTTAAATAGGCATCCTCCATAGTTTTTGATGCAACAATAAATCCATGGTTTTCCATTAAGACTGCATCATATTTATCAAAATATTTAACAGTATTTTCAACTAATTTCATTGAGGAAGGAAGCGCATATTCGGCAAGCGGAATTCCGCCGAAGTAAAAAACATTTTCTGCCATAATCGGTTGCATTAAATCCTTACCTGATGAAGCAAAACTGCTTAAATACGGTGCATGAACATGAATAATAAAATTTATTTCCGGTCTTTTATTATAAATAGCAATATGCAAAAATTTTTCACTGGAAGGCTTTTTCCCTTCTTCTAACGAATTTCCGTTAAAATCAGTATATACTATTGCAGATTCATTCAAGTAACCATTTGCAGAGCCGGAAGTTGTAATTAACATGCCGTCTTCGTATCTGGCTGAAATATTTCCGGAGTAACCCGGTGTATAATTTTTCTCACCGCACAGTTTTCCGTAATTAATTATTTTTTCTACTAATTCGTTTTTAGAGTACTTCTTCAATGTTTTTAATATCCTCTACTACAGCTTTTTGTAAAACCGGTGCTTTTTGCGGATTTTGGAAAACTGTAGTTTCTTTCTTTTCAGCCTTTTTGTCTTCCTCTTCCTTTTTAGCTTTTTTATTTTGTTTAATTTCTAATTTATCATAATCAATATGAGTACCTTTTGCATCCATCATTACTTCAAAAGTAAAAAATGTATTTTCTCTTATTGTGTCATATCCGATATTGAACTTAAAATCATCAGGTCCTAATGATACATAGAAAGAGTTTTCTTGTAATGTCTTATTGTTCGGAGAATCATTTGACAAATTAAATGAACCAAACCAGCATAAAGTAAGATATCTGCAAATCCTTAGATACTCTCTTACATAAAAATTAGATTTACCGTATCTATAAGCGTCAAAAACCGGAACCGGAGAGTGGTCATCAAAAACAGATTGAAAATATCCGATATCCTGCATCCAACGCTTCCATTGCGTGTGCATTCTCGGTCCAATTCTACCGATAAATTGAGTATCACCCGTTCCGTATACCGCAGCAGATAGTTGACCTGCTACATCAAAACTAAATTCGGTTTGCTTGTCTTCATTTCTATACCTTAATAGATTCTGCGCAGCTTCTGCCATATACCTTGTTCTTAAAGTACCAATCCCGCCGCCATGAAGCTGTTTGTAATGATAATCCTCTTTTATATCGTGATAATAACCTAAATCTAATCTGTGAGAATATGATGATGTATGACCTTTCAACAAAAATTGGTCACTGGAATAAGATTTACTATATACTAAATCCAAACCATACTTAGGTCTGCGTCTGCCTAAAAACCATTCGTCCAAATAATCATTCATGCCATATTGTAAAAATAAATTATCATCTAATTTCTGTATACCATGCACCAATATCTTACTTGCTGCAGTACCATATCCAACTTGGGTTCTGTTTGTTCCGCTATTAAATCGGCCTACGGCACCAACACCTATACCACTCTTATAATTTAACATCGGAATTGCTTTAAATACTGAGCCTTTTGGTAATTCAAATACAAAACCAGGGCCAACATACAGACCCAAATCACGCATTGTACCAATTTCCCAAGAATTTGTCTCGACATAGTCATGATTTTTATTTGAATAAATCTTTAGTCCGGGAACCTTTAGTATTGTATGTTTTCCTTTTTTAACGTTTAATCGTTTTATAGCAAGGATTTCCATATCATCTTTTTCAGTTATTTTAATACTTTTTGCATCAACCTTTATAAGTCCCTTTTCCATATCAGTGGTAAGTCTTTGATCTTTGGGTACCATCATATTTAAAACTCTTGGACCATTTTCAGAGGAAACAAAATTAATAGGGAATGAACTGTCAACAACAATAGATCCGTTTTCTTGCTCAATCTTATCGCCGTATACATAACCCTTCTTTGCTCTTATTTCTACACAATTTGCAGTAGCTATCGGGTTTTCAATCAAAGCATTTTCTTCATTCATATCCACAAAGATATAATCGCCGGTTATAGTTTGACCATTTTTGAGAATCTTTACATTACCTTCTGCTTTAATTGTATTATTCATACGGTCATATATTATTGTATCTGCTTTAACGATAGTTTGTTGATTAACAAATTCAACATTGACATTACCATTAGCATACAAACAGAACTTATCGGTATCATAATCCATATTGTCGCAATCCATGATAATATTTTCTGAATTTTCTTCATCTACAACTACAGAATTTTTATTTTTCTTACCAAAAAATTTTCTCGATTTTTGATTCTCTTTTACAGATTCTTCATCAGCCTCAAATCCATCAGGCATCATGTTTTCATCAAAATTTTCTTCAACTTCTTTAGACGCATAGTCTGATGTTTCTGTTTTTGTATCATATATAGTTGCATCAGGATTAGTAGGCGCCAATTGAAGTTTTTTCGCATTACGTTCTCTTGCGTGTTCTTGAATAGTAAGTCGCAACTTTTTTATAGGTGGTGTTGTTGAAGTATTTTTACTTTTTGATTGTTCATTTTCTTCATTAATTTCATTATCAAATGACGGCGGTCTAAAAAACGAATCACCGGTAAAATCAGATTTTGACATAAATGCCGAATCAGCAAGTGATACATTTGCCGAAATTATTGTTATTAATGCTGTTAATAATATTTTATTTTTAATCATATTCGCCTATTATATATAATTCAGAGGGTTATTAGTTTGACCATTCACACGTACTTCGAAATGACAGTGAGGACCGGTACTATATCCTGTTGTACCTTCATACCCTATTACCTGACCTTTCGTCACTCGCTGTTCTTTTGCTACTGCAGTTGAACTCATGTGAGCATACAAGGTAGAAATAGGTTTTCCGTTTGCATTACTTCCATGCTCTATTATAACAACTTTTCCATATCCGCCATACCATCCGACATAAATTACTTTACCGGAGTTTGAAGCTCTTATAGCACCCAAATTAGGGCCACCTATGTCAACACCGGAATGGAATGTTCTTGTATTGAATATAGGGTGAGTTCTCCAACCGTAAGGTGAAGTTATTCTACCCTGTATTGGTTTTATAAACCCTGAAGCCATTTTAGTATCAGAATGCTTAGTTGTCTTATTAATATAATTTCCTATGTGCGCAGATTCTCTTTCAAGTTCTTTTTCAGCCCTTAAATAAGTGTTTTTATCATTATTTAGCTTATTAATCATACTTTCATTGCGCTTAATCGCTCTTCTTATATAATCTTGTTGAGAATTAATAGATGCAACTGAACGTTCTAAATTTCTTTTTCTTGATTCAATATTGTATTTTAAAAGCGCAATTTCCTGTGCTTTAGCTTTTGCGACTACCATTCTGTCGTAGTCGTCTTTGAGAATTATTTTTTGGAAATATATTCTATCAACAAGCATATTTATATCTTCTGAGTTTAAAAATAATTCAAAAAATGCTTTTCTTTGAGTTTTAAAAACTTTTCTGATATGTGCTGCTAATATAACATTTAAACCTTCATATTCCGCGGATGCTTTGGTCAATTTTGACTGCATACCATACAACTCTTTTTCAGCAACAGCAACTTCAGATTGTGACTGTTTCAAATTTGTTGTTGCAGTTTCTAATTTCTGTTGGTTCTTATAAAGTTTATTAGATTCAAGATTTTTTAACCACTCAACTTTTCTTATTTTAGCTTTATTTTCACGTTTTTTTCTGTCAAGCTCAGACTCAGCAGAACAATGACAACAACAAAAAGTATTAAGCAAAATACTCAAAAATATTAATATATTTAATATTTTTTTTATATTCAAAGCGTTCTCCCACATTAATTACTCATTGCAGGAAGCATCATAAGAACTCCCATTCCTACAGTCCACAAAATAAATGATATTGTTATCAAAGCTACAATTGCTTTTTTATGTTCTCTAAAAAATTCCATACATTACCTCACTATATATATAATATTATAAAAATTATAATAGGGCAATTTTGTTTCAAAAGTGTAATAAAATACATAAATATTTTCTTTACTTAATATCTCATTCACAATAAAATGTAAATATGCGTAAATTAGAAGATGAAAAAGATACAGTATATTCATGTTCAAAATGCGGACTCTGCCAATCAGTTTGCCCTATATATAAAATAACAAAAAATGATTGCACAGTTTCTCGAGGGCACTTTATAATGCTTAGCGGACTAATTAAAGGGGATTTAAAAATGTCCAATAAGTTAAATCGTTATCTGGATTTGTGCTTAAAATGCAGCGCTTGTTCTAAATTTTGTCCCAGCGGAATTGATGTTGTAGATATAGTTGCACTTGCAAAAGCTGAATATTTCAAAAGCAGTTCTTGGGAAAAATTTATTTCATTTTTTCAAAAAATATTCTTTTTTAATATAGTATTAAAATCTAAAAACTTATTTACAAAAGAAATTGAAAGTAAAAAATTCGATAAAAAGGTTTTATATTTTGGAGGGTGTAAAAATAAACTATCAGGTAATTCTTATGTTGTTAAAATATTAAATTCATGCGGTATCGAAGTAATCACGCCGGATTTTGACTGCTGCGGCATTCCGTTCTTTGTAAGAGGAGATTTGGAAAATTTTGATAATTGCATGCAAAAAGTACTTAAAACAATCAAAAAATACGGAAACATTGACATAGTTACAACCTGCGCAAGCTGTGAAAAAACATTAAAATCATATAAAAAATGGGACTCTGATTTAAACATCAATGTAAAAAACATATTTCAATATATAAGAGAAAATCATTTAAGTTTAAAACTTAAAGAAAAAAAATCTGTCACATTTCATAAACCATGCAACATTGAAAATTTTCAAGATATATTATGGATTTTAAATAACACAGATAATCTTGAGTACAAAGAAATGGAAAATTACGATGAATGCTGCGGCTTAAACGGGTTAACAAAATTGAGAGAATATAAAATAATGTTAAATCTTTTCAAATTGAAACGAAATAACATAATAGAATCCGAAGCTAAAACAGTACTGACCTCATGCCTTGGATGCGAAACAGCATTAAAAGCATTTGCACTCGGGAAATATAAAGTTGAGGACTTTTCTGAATTTCTTGCAAAATACATTATTGATTAATTTTATTTATTTTTGAAGTAAAATCGAAATAAGGAATTAAGGAGGATATTATATGATTAATGAAAAACTAACAGAAGCATTCAATGACCAAATCAACAAAGAACTTTATTCTGAATACTTGTATTTAGCTATGAAAGTTAAATTCATGGAATGGAATCTCAAAGGCTTTGTAAATTGGTTTGACGTTCAAGTTCAAGAGGAACATGCTCATGGAATGGGTATGTTTAATTATTTAGATGAAAGAGGCGGAGCTATTGATTTAAGACCAATAGATAAACCGATTGTAAAAGGAAATACTCCTCTCGAAATTTTTGAACAAGTACTTGAGCACGAAGAATATGTAACATCAAGAATTAATCATTTGGCTGATGTTGCTGAAGAAGTAAAAGACAGAGCTGCATTGCATCTTTTAGACTGGTACATAAAAGAACAAGTTGAAGAAGAAGCAAATGTTGGCGGACTTTTAGCAACTCTTAGACTTATCGGTGACGATAAAAAAGCTTTATTAATGTTAGATAAAGACTTGTCTGCAAGAACATTTGTTCAGCCAATAATCGGATAAGTATACATAAGAAAAGGAGATTCTATGAAAAAGCTATTTTGCTTATTTACAATAATCATTTTTACTGGTTTTGTAAGTATATCAATGGCAGATGATATTACAACAGAAAAAACACAATCCGAACAAATAATGGAAACTGTTTCAACTAAAACACAAATCGCTGCCGAAAAAACTGCAGAAAGTGTGAAATCCGGTTCTAAAAAGGCAGGAAAATTCATAAAAGAAAAATCTATTATAGTAGGAGAAAAAACTGCGAAACATGCAAAAAGCGGTGCAAATAAAGTAAAAAAAGCAACTATAAAAGGTGCTAATAAAGTTTCTAATTCAACAGCCAAAGGGATGAAAAAAGCCGCAGAGAAAATGCAAAAATCTGCAGATAGAACAATTGAAAAAACCGATAAAGCACTTTCGGCAGAAGTAACTCCAAAATGCAAATGCAATTGCAAATGCGGAGATGATTGCAAATGTAATAAAACTGACGAACCTAGTAAAAACGAAAAAGAATAGTTAATTTACAAATCAACATAAAAAAAAGATAGCTCTTTTTTCAACAAAAAAACGAGCTATCATTTTTTGATTACTCGTTCATTGTTTTTTTAAGTAGGTGATGACACTCTATTTAATTTCTGCATCATCGGTGGCTTGAAGCTGTTTTGACTTATAATTATGGATGACTGCGTCAACCAATAAGTCATAAGAAGAACTTTTTTCTATATTTGGGAATTCTTCTTTTAATTGTTGTCTGACCATTGCTTCCAGCCTTTCTTCGTCAGCTTTTATATGTAATTCGTTACTTGAAAGTGATTTAATGAAGTCATCACGTTCAAGTGCCTGTGAGTTTGTAAATGCTGCAAGATTTGCTTTTGTATCAAGAGCTTCTTTAATTGATTTTAAAAATTTTAGGTTAAACATAACGACCTCTTATCTTTAATTTTTTACTACCTTCACTTGTACTTATATAAAGTTTCCTCAAAATGAAAATTGCCTATTTTTTTTTAATTTGTAACAAAAATTTACAATTCTCTCTCTTTATAAACAAAACTCTATAATTTCGCAAAGTCTGTTAGTATTATATACTTATTTTTTAATGTATTCAATAGCGACAATCTATTATTTTTGATTTTTTCATCGTTATCCATAACTAGAACATCCTCAAAGAACTTTGTAACTACGGGATTAATTTGTATTAGTTTTTGTAAATAAGCATTATAATCACCTTCAAAAGTTAAGCCTTTCAAAGCATTATATAAGTCTTTTTCCGCTTGTATTGTAAACAATGATTCAGATACTTCGTTTTTATTTTCGTCTTTTAATATTCTTAATACTCTGTTTGCATTTTCAAGTAGTTTTTCATCGTTAAGCTCGGTTACAGCTTGAACCCTTAAAACATAGTCACAGAGGTCTTTACACGGATTTAACCCTGCGCTATCAGATGAGCATGCTTCTAAAACTGTCTTTGAATAATCAGCGTTTAAAAATATAATAAGACGTTGGACAAAGAATTCTTCAACTTCTTTTTGTATTTCTGCCTTAACAGGGAGCAGCATTGCAGCATACTTTATCAGTTCGGATAAATCAAGTTTTAAGTTGTGCTCTAATACAGTTTTTATAATACCCAATGCAGCTCTTCTTACTCCTAATGGATCAGAAGAACCTGTTGGTTTTTTCCCTGCTGCAAATACTGCACAAATCGTATCAATTTTATCAGCTATACCAACAATCTGACCTTCTACACTTTTTGCAGTTTCTGAATCCGCATTTAACGGGAAATAGTGTTCTTTTATTCCTTCTATAACACCTTCATTTTCACCGGCAACTCTTGCATAATCAGAACCGATAAATCCTTGTAATTCAGTAAATTCAAAAACAAGATTAGTTGCTAAATCCGCTTTACACAATTGAGCTGTTCTTTTTACAGAATCTAATTTATCATTTATTCCTAAAGATTCAGCAATCACAGAAGACAAATTAATAATTCTTTGAGTTTTATCATAAACAGAACCCATACCCTTTTGGAAAGTCATGCCTTTTAGATTCTCAATATAAGATTCTAGCGGTTTTTTAGTATCTTCTCTAAAGAAAAATACAGCATCATCAAGTCTTGCTTTTATAACTCTTAAATTACCTGCTTTAATATTTTCAAACTCACTACCTATGTAATTAGTAATAGTTACAAATTTATTAATCAACTTACCGCTATCTTTTTGATATAGTGCAAAATATCTCTGATGAGTTTCCATAACTGTTACTGCAACTTCTTGCGGAATTGTAAGATATGCTTCATCAAAATTACACGTTACTGCAACAGGATATTCACAAATAAATGTAACTTCTTCCAATAAATCGTCAGAAATTTTCGTCACTGCATTAAGTTTATCAGCTTCGATTTTTGTAAGCTCTAATATTTTATTTTTTCTTTCTTCCTGATCAACGATAACGTGAGCCTCTCTTAGTTTTTCAATATATTCATCAGGATTATTAATTTTGATATTTTGTGTTGAAAATCTATGTCCGTTGGTTAAATTTGAGGACTCTTTATCTATAATCTTAATTTTTACTTCTTCTGAATCTAATATTGAAAGAACCCACCTTATAGGACGGGAGAATTTTACGTCATTATTTCCCCATCTCATAAAATGTGGGCCTTGAAGTTTAGAAAATATAACAGGTACATTTTCTTGTAACACAGACTTCGTATCTTTTCCTTTTACCACAATCTTAGCGTATACATAATTGTCTTCTATATATAAATCTTCTTTTGAAACGCCGTTTTTATTGGCAAAACCTTCTCCGGCTTTAGTCAAATTGTTATTTTCGTCAAAAGCAACATTTGCAATAGGTCCTTTCACAACTTTTTCAACATCAGGTTGAGATGCTGATAAACCATCAACAATAACGGCTAAACGTCTTGGTGTTGCCATCACTTTTACGTTTTTAAAATCAACATTATAAGTATTTAAAAAAGTTTCAAACCCGGTTTTGAGTTGTGTAATTGCCATCGGGATAAATTTATAAGGTAGTTCTTCTACACCAACTTCAAATAAATATTTACTCATTCGTTATTTCTCCATCTTAATTCTTTATACATATTATATAACGAACAAAATAAAGTTAGTAAGATGTTTAATCATTAGGTTATTTAGCCTTTTTAAATCGTTTTTTTACCGGCTTTTCAAGTTCAACTTCACCATATGCAATATTTCTGCCAATAGATTTTTCAAGTTTTGCTCTTGCGGCATTATATTCATAAAGTGTTTGATAGTATGTAAGTTGCGCATTTTGATACTCAGTTTGCGCATCTTTTAGTTCTATAGGGTCTCCGACACCAACTTTATATCTGCCATACGATAAATCATAATTTTCTTTCGCCTGTTTCATCCCTAAGTATGCAACAGGTATTTGACTCTTTTTTTCGTCTAAAGAATAATATGATTGCTGCACTTCCAAATAAATATTATTTTTCGTATTAAGCGCTTCTGACTGCTGTCTTGAATACAGCGAACGAGCTTCTCTTATTTCATGTTTTATTAGCATTCCGTTAATTGTAGGGAAATTTAAATACCCTCCAAAATTATAACCGGTATTAGAGGTTGGATGCATACCACCAATTTGGTATTGACCTTCAACTGTCAATTGCGGAAAATATGATTTTTTTACAAGTTTAACATTTTGTCGTGCCTGCTCAACTTTTATATCTGCCAAATGGAATTCCGGTCTGGAATTTTGTGTAATTTTAATAGCTTTTTCTAAACTGATATCAGAAGGTTCGTACCTTAAACACCCTGCTAAATTGTATTTATTAAAATATGAAAGCCCCATTGCATTATTAAGTTTTGCCATCGCAATTTCAACACTGTGTTCTGCTTGAATCAATGTTAATTTTGCATTACTCAGATTAACTTCTGCTATTGTAACATCTACTTTAGGTTTTGATCCAACTTGATAATAAGCCTTTGCTTGATTATAAAATGCTTCGTATTTTTTAACAGAATCTTCTGCAACTTTTTTAGCTTCCAATGCAAATTGTAAATTATAATAAGCTGTTTTTACGTCGCATATTACATCATTAACCGTACCCGTTAAAATTATCTTATATCCTTCATTATCAAGTTTTCTTATTGTTACTTGGTTTTGAGTAACACCAAAGTCATATAGCATTTGCGACACACTTATTTGTCCCAAAACCCAGTAATTATATATTAAATTTTCTCTAAATACATCAGACAACTGCAGTTGTCTAATTCTGCTATATCCGGTTTGCCAGCTAAACTGTGGAAAATATGACGACCAAGTTTGCTTTATTCTGGCATCAGACGCAAAAACATCCTGCATTGCAGACTGTATTCTGGGGTTATTACCTAATGCATATTTCATACAATCATCTAATGTAACATTATAAGTATTTTCAACGCTGCCTCTAATTGTTAAATTTTTGTTAGTATTACTTTCGACATTTATTAAAGGTTCGACATCCTTGCTCTCCGGAAATTCTTCATGTTTGATTTCATTGCCAATTGCTTCACCCTTTTCCCAAAAAGCAGCTTGAGCAGAAGATAACAGCATTGAGCATATTATAAATGATGCAATTAATAATTTTAAATTTTTCACTATTTATTCTTTCTTTTAGTTTTAATAAATAAAGAGGTTTTTTCTTTCATTACGTTGGTCATAACAAAGAATGCAGGGACAAGTATACTACCAAAGAACGCTACTGCAATCATTCCGCCAAACACAGATACACCTATCGAATGTCGGCTTCCTGCTCCAGCGCCCTTAGCAAATACAAGAGGTAAAAGACCTAAAATAAATGCTATGTTTGTCATCATAACGGCTCTAAATCTTAATTTTGCGGCTTGCATTGCAGCATCAAGATAATGTATTCCGTCTTTTTCCATAGCATCTTTGGCAAATTCAACTATTAAAATAGCTTGTTTTGTAGATAAACCAATTAACATTACAAGTCCTACTTGCGCATAAATATCAAGAGCAAGACCTGTTACATACTGGAAGAATATTGCACCCAAAAGTGCAACCGGTGATATTAACATTACGGCTATAGGCAAAGTCCAACTCTCATATAACGCAACCAAGAACAAATATACAAAAGTAAGTGCCATTGCTAATATAGGGCCTAATTGTCCGGACGACTGCTGTTCTTGCAAAGACGTCCCCGACCAAGCATAACCCATATCGTTAGGAAGTATCCTATCAGACATTTCTTCCATTGCTTTCATACCGGTACCGGAACTAACCCCGGGCGCAGTTACTCCATTTATTGTAATAGATTGATACAAATTAAATCGTGTAAGTTCAAACGGCGCTATAACATCTTCTAAAGTAACAACGGCATTTAAAGGAACCATTTTCCCGCTTGTACTTTTCACATATATTTTAGATATATCATCCATTGTAGCTCTGTATGGCGCATCCGCTTGCATATATACACGATAAACTCTTCCGAATTTGTTAAAGTCGTTAATATATGTAGCTCCAAATTGTGCAGCTATAGTACTATAAATTTCAGAAACAGGAACACCCTGTGCCATTGCTTTATCTTCCTGTATTCTTACAACAACTTGCGGAAGAGAAGCAGTAAATGCAGTGTACACATTGGAGAATGCCGGATTTCTTCTCGCTTCTGCCATGAATTTTTGTGCTTCTTTAAACAACTCCTCCGGACTTCTGTCCCCCTTATCTAAAAGTTGATATTCAACGCCTCCAAACATACCTAACCCTGTAATAGCCGGAGGTTGTGTAACAAATGTAGTTGTTTCAGTATATTTTGAACAAATCTTTCTTGATTCAGCCATTATATTGTTTACGGACAATTTACTTGATTTTCTGTCATGCCAAGGTTCAAGTTTTACTATCATAAAAGCTGTATTTTCACCGTTAAAACCGTTAATTGAAAGAACGGAATTTACCCCCGGAATTTGATTAATTTCTTCTCCGATTTTTTTAACAACATCGGTAGAACGAGAAAGTGTTGCTCCGTCTTGCAGCTGAACTTGTATGAACATAGCGCCTCTGTCCTCATCAGGCAAAAATCCGGAAGGAGTAATCTTAAACATTACTAATATAAATAAAATTATTCCAAGAAGCGTTAAGAGTGTCTTTTTAGGTGAATTTACAAAATATTTCACAACACCTAAATACTTGTCTCTAACACCGTTAAACCAATCCTCAAATTTTTGTATAAATTCAAAATCAGTTTTTTCTTCTCCTGACTTTAATATCATTGAACAAAGTGCCGGAGATAAAGTTAATGCAACTACTGTAGACAAACCAACGGATGTCGCAATACAAACTGCAAATTGTCGGTACATTTGACCGGTAATTCCACCCAAAAAAGAAACCGGAACAAATACTGCCATAAGTACCAGTGATGTAGCAACAACTGCTCCAAAGACTTCTTCCATAGATTTGTTAGTTGCATCTCTTGGTGTTAAACCTTCTTGTATGTGACGCTGAGTATTTTCAAGTACAACGATTGCATCATCTACTACAAGTCCAACCGCAAGAACCAATCCAAATAGAATTAACAAGTTTATTGAAAAACCTATAACAGACATAAAAATAAATACGCCTATTAACGAGACAGGTATTGCACAAAATGGAATAAATGCTGCTCTTGCAGTTCCCAAAAATAAATATGTAACTGCAGATACAAGAATAATCGCTAATATAATAGCTTCTACAACTTCTTTTATTGATTCTCTTACAAATTCAGTTACGTCATATTGAACACGATATTCCATGTCTTTTGGAAATTTTTTACTTAAAACTTCCATCTTTTTATTAATGCGGTTTACTAAATCAATTGTATTTGCATTTGGGAGTTGAGTAACCGCAATTATTGCAGATTCGCCTCCTTCTATCATTGATCTTGTTGAATACTTTTCAGCACCAAGTTCAACCCTTGCAACGTCTTTAATTTTTACATTTGATCCGTTAATATTAGATTTTACAATAATATTTTCAAATTCCTCGACAGTTTTTAAACGTCCTTTAGTTTTCAGAGTAAATTTCATCATTTGCGGAATTTCCATCGGTTCTACACCTATGTTACCCGCAGGAGTCTGAACGTTTTGCGATTGAATTGCATTACTGATATCCGTTGTAGAAATACCTAAGCTTGCCATTCTGTCAGGTTTAAGCCATATTCTCATTGAATAGTCACCTGCACCATACACTGCTACACCGGCAGAACCTTTTGTTCTTGCAAGTTCATCTTTTAAGTATATAGAGGCATAGTTTGCCAAATATAAGGCATTATAAGTCTTATTTGGAGAGGTTAAGCCTATAAATAAACAACCTCCGCCACCGGTTGATTTACGAACCGTTAAACCGTACCGCCGCACTTCTTCCGGAAGCCTTGGTGTAACAAGCTGGAGCTGGTTTTGGACATTAACCAGGTTCATATCCGGATCAGAACCAACTTCGAAATATATTGTTAACTTATACATACCATCACTTGATTCAGATGTCATGTATAACATATTTTCAATACCATTCAACTGCAACTCTACAGGAGAAGCTATTGTTGAAGTAATTACATCAGCATTTGCACCGCTGTATGAAGCATTGACAATAACCTGTGGAGGTGTAATTGAAGGATATTCTTCAAGCGGCAGGGTAGTTAAGCATAAAATTCCGGCAAGAATAATCGCTAAAGAAATAACAATCGCGAATTTCGGGCGCTTTACAAAGAAATTTTCGGCCATGTTATTTATTACCTCCGGTAATCATTCTTTTAATCTTATTGATGATTCTTATAAAAATATTTTGTTTTTTTGCCGGAAGAGTTTCTTGAACAGTAGCTTCTACTACCCTTACAGGATTACCGGGTATAACTTTTTGTTGTCCTGTCGTTATGATTGTATCTCCTGCTTTTACTCCATCAGACACGACCCAATTATCATCAACTTGTCCCATGGTCTTTATATATGACATTTTAGGTTTATTTTCTTCATCCATTACATAAACATAAAAACCTTCTTGGTTTTCCATTGTAGCTGTTTTAGGCACAATAGGAAGTTCGTCTTTTTTGTTAGAAAATATAGTAACTCTACCGAATTCCCCTTGAAGAAGTTCTGAATTTGGGTTAGGAAATGTCGCACGAAGAGTTATAGTACCGGTTGATTCGTCGATTTTATTGTCATAAAAATCTTGTTTACCTTTAAATTTATACTTCATACCCGAGCTGAAATAAAACTCAACCTCTCTTTCAACATCAGCACCACCGTCAATTCTCACTAATTCAGTATAATCCTTTTCTTCAATCGGGAAAGTAATGTACATAGGGTCTGAACTATTAATAGTAGTAAGAGGTCCGCTGTTCATTGAGACGAAGTTGCCGACAGTAACATCAATAATACCTACTCGTCCATCAACAGGAGCTTTTACTCTGGTATAACCCAGATTCCTTTGAGCATCTCTGTATGCACTCTCCATACTCTGAACTTGTGCATTATATGCATCTCTTTGCGCTAGTACATTATCGTAATCAGCTCTTGCTACAAAATCGTTATCAACAAGTTCTTTATATCTCGCTAATTGCTTATTATAATACGATTGTTGTGCCCTGGCATTATCTAAATTCCCCTTTGCTCTTCCTGCAGCGTATGCATATTCTTGCGGTTCAATTTCAAAAAGAATTTGTCCTGCTTTTACAAAATCACCTTCTTTAAAGAAACTTTTTGTTAAATATCCGCTTATACGAGCTAACACATCAACCCTGTATTTTGCCATAACTCT
>CADBPN010000046.1 GCA_902796585.1 uncultured bacterium | reverse complement strand
TAGGTTTGAATGAGACGTTTAGGAGACATTCCCTTTTCCGCTTGCCAAAACCCGAAAAAAAAGCTTGAACTTATTACTAGTTCAAGCGGAAAAGGGAAAAGGGATTAAAAAGGGAAATTTTTAAACTTAATAACCTAATATTTTATTAAAGCAGTCAGAACTCATTGGGCAGTATTTTACCCACTTTTGTCGTATACAGTTAAGAACCAATCTGTAGTATAATTCCTGCTGCATAGGCGCACTCTACTCAGTAGAGGCTGACAGCTTATTTATTTAATTTTATTTTTTTATTTGTTATTACCTCATTTATTTACTGTGTACTATGAGAAGATACCGAATGTTCTTTCGACGTTATCTTCGATAACTTTCTTCAGTCCTTCCATTTCTGTTGTCAGAGCATTTCTTTCAGTTTCGATTTTTGCTAGCTCTGTATCATATTGTTTTTCTTTGTTATCGATTTTCTTCAATTCGTGTTCGTACTCTGCAGACGCTTTAGCAATTGCATTATTATCTTTGCTTATGTCTACACTATAGTTAAACGGATTAGAAGGATCATTTTTTATTGACCAGTTTCCGTCACTGCTACCGCTGCCATTTACAGCATTACCCAATTGCCCTGCTGTTGCATTGCTGTTTGTATCTGAAACTTTGCCTTGTTCAATGTTTTCTGCAATATTTCTAAATATACTTTGTTGGTTTTGTCCATTTTCTATAATAGTTTTGTATTCGTCATAAGCATCCACTTCGGCTTTAGTTGCTACTTTACCTTTAGTGCTAAATTTGCCGGCATTAGCTCCGTCTTGACCGTCATATAAACGTGCCCAATCATCCAATTGTGCTTGCGCAGTACGACGATAATATATTTTGAACTCATCTCCATTATCAGTAGATTCAAGTGCTCTGATATATTCACCGCCACTTTCTAATTCATCTTTTAAATTTCCTTCTTCTATAGCATTTTTAGACATTCCGATAGATGAATTATTTGAGAATGTAGGAATCTTTGATGTATCGCAAGCGATAACAAAGCTATTCTCACCATGATCAGCCTCTGATGAGCAAGCTTCCATTTTGTACAATATATTACCATTACCGTCTTTGCTATCAAGTGGAAATTTAAAATCATTTTCTGAATACACTACTTGTTCATCTCCGTATGCACTACCCGGAGTTGTACCGTCACCGGTTGGAGTGTATTTGAAGCCCCCCGGTCCCACTGCATACTTAACGGATTGATAATCTGTATATGTTGGTTCTTCAGTAACATTACCATCTTTATCTGGTACGGTCTTTGTTCCTGTTTGTATTTTTTTAGTTTCTCTTTCTATATGACTAAATCCGCTACTGTCATTAATGGATTCTGGTTTTGCCATAAAATACCCGATATTTTCAGGTACGTCTTTATCTTTTTCTGCCATATCTTGGAAATCATCAACAGTAGGCTTTTTAGCTTCTGCAGGAACTCCTGCTTGTGCTGTTTCTACACCTTTAGCCATACCATATAACCACTTATTAAAATTCTCTGCGGATGTATCAACTTTTCTGTTACCAAATAATCCAATATATGTTTGTAGTTGTTTAGAACTTACTTGCAAATTACCGTTACCGTCCGTAAAAGAAACACCATATGTTTCAGCTAAATCACCGAGCGTGGTACCATTAGCAGCTGCATTACCACCAATTGTGATGGTATTATTTCCTTCCTGCGCTGCAAGGAACTTTTGATATGCATCGTCTTCAAGCATAGACAGCATAATCTTTGCGTTTTGCAAACAAGCGGCTTTATATTCAAGATCATGTACCCGGTTCGTAATCATTAAGAGACGAACCTGGGATGATGCCATACCCATTGCTCTGTACCTTTTCCTTTTCTTTTTTAGTATCCCTTTGTGACATGTATATCGGCACATTTTCTTTTAACTTTAGCGTTTTTAATCATATTGTTACAAAAGTTTACAATATAATGCTAAAACCCAATAATAGGTTGATTTTTATTTTAACGTTAAAATTCTTCTAATCTTAATATTTCTTAACAAAATGGGTTTTTAATATATTTTTAATGAAAATTATTGACATTTTTCAACAAGATTTTTAGCTATATTAATGGCTTTTTCTTGTAAAGTTATATTTTCCCAAAAGTCGTCGTTTGATATATATTGCTTAACAATTTTTCTTGCCCAGGAGCCAACGGCAACTCCCCAGTAATTAATATTACATAATTTTGCAAGTTCCGATGTTTTGGAATTTGTGCCTCCGGAAAGCATTATGTAAACAGGTAAATTTGCATTTTGAATTATTTCTGCCATAGCAACAGCTTGGAGAGTTGTTTTATAATCATCAGCCGCACCGCTCATCGGGATTCCGTCAGCTTGGATAATAGTTGTATAAGGGTTTCTATATGAAATCATACTCTTAATTCTGTTTAAGACTTCTTTATTCCCGAAATTTTCCCTGTCAATACATATAGAAGCAAACTTTGGGTTACATTCAATTATTACTTTCCATTTATTTTCCAAATCGTTTATATCATTTCCCATTATATGTAATTCTAAGATATCAACACCGTTATTAACCATATATGGCAGAATTTCTCTATAATTTACATCTTTTTCTGTCATTGATATAGCTCCTGTCGGGCAAGAATCGGAGCATTTAGAACATCCGATACAGCGTTTTTCATCAATTATAATTGATGAATAAACAGCATCATTTGGACAATTTCTCAAACAATTTTGGCATTTTATACATTTAGAATCATTAATGACTGCCTTTTTTATATGCTTATCACCTTTTATTCCAATACTTACACAAAAAGAGGCTTGATTATTACCGGAAAGCGAAACCGCTTCTTTTGCTGAATTTAAAATCTCTTTTCTTGCTGATAAATCAAAAATGTTGGCACCTGCTAAAGAATATATATAAACCAAGCGTTTTACATATTCAGCATCTTCATTTCCAGCCCCGCAAACCAGTTTAAACATCTAAAAACCTATAGTAGTATTAAATATTTTTTTAGACGAAGAAGATTTATTTAATTCTTTTGAAGATAATTGTACTTCTTGCGTTTCTATAACTTGACCGGCTTTTTGAAGAATATTATTTTGTTGAAGAGATTTATCAACATTATTAAATGATTTAAGCATATCTAACTTATTTTGTAATTCTTCATTTTCGTTATTTAAAATAACAGTTTCTCTGCTTAAGTCGTTAAGTTTTATTTCACAAGCAACAACAAAATAATAACTTATAACAACCACAAATATCAGAATTCCTAAAATCCAGCAAAGTGACTTATTTATTCTTTTTACTGCCATATCTTTTACTAAGTTCTCCTTTGGGAAGTACCCTTCTATTATACTATTAACGGCAAGGTTTTGTATAGACTTATCTACATACGAAGATCTGGGGCGAATTTCTTCATATACATATTCTTTTTTTGTGTCGGCTGAAAAACGCTTAATAAAAGAATTAATCGGATTTTCGCTGTTATTTGTCTTTAATGCCGAAACCAAAATCTATCTCCTACTATTCCCAATAGCGGATAAATACGCTCCCCAGTATTTTATCCAATCTCCCTAAAAAAATTATATCATTTTAGTATAATTATTCAAACAAAATGTTAACAAATTTAACAAATATTAATACATTTAACAACTCTCAGTTTAGCGCTTCTGGAAGGTGGATTTTCTGATAGTTCTGCTTCTGAGGCGGTAATCGGTTTTTTATTTACAAGTTCAATTTTAGGAGGTGTACATGTGCAAATCATGTTGTTACAGCGGCATTTTGAACTTTCATGCTTAAATATTTGTTTTACAATTCTGTCTTCTAATGAATGAAAGCTGATTACTGAAATATATGCTCCTGCGTCAAGAACATCAATTATATCATTTAAAACGCTTTTAATATTTTCAAGTTCCCCGTTTACTTCTATTCGAACAGCTTGGAAAACCCTTGTAGCAGGATGTATATGAGATTTGACACTAGGAGTACAATTAATAATGATATCAGCAAGTTCTTTCGTTGTTCTAATCGGCGACAATTTTCTAACTTCCACAATCTTCTTAGCAATCCGTTTTGAAAATCTTTCTTCTCCATATTCACTGAATATCCTTACTAAATCGTCTTCTTTATATCCGTTTATTACATCATAAGCAGTAAAATCGGCTTTTGTATCGAACCTCATATCTAACGGTGCATCTTTTAAAAATGAGAACCCGCGTTCAGGTTTTGTTAATTGATGGTAAGATGCTCCTAAATCTAAAATTACACCGCCGGTAATTCTGTCTATATTAAGTTTTTTTAATTCTGATTTTATATTAACGTATGAGGATTTAATAATTGTAAGATTATTATATGACTTTAAACGCTCTTTTGAATGTTCTATTGCTTCGTCATCTATATCAAAGGAGATTAGTTTACCATCAGGTTGTATTCTTTTTAAAATCAGTTCGCTGTGTCCGCCTCCGCCCAGTGTGCAATCCACATAGATTTTACCGTTTTTACATTGAAGTGCATCAACTGCTTCATTTAGCATAACAGAGTAGTGTTTAAAGTTATCCATAAATTAATACTATCATAAAATCATTATTATTAAAAATTCTATTATTATTGAGTTTTACCGACTAAACACTAGACAAAGTCTAAAATAATGTTATAATTATAGTGTTAGTGGGGTTAGAAAGTATGTCAGCAATTACATCTATAGGTATTGGATATTATACTAATATGGCTAACAATGCCGTAAGCTCAATGATGAATGCCAACCAAGCCAGATTGAGTATGATTCAATCAGCTTCTTGTTATCCGAGTTTTGGATCTTTAAATTCCTTAGCAGCTATGGATACACAGCTTGAAATGCAAGCGTATACTAACAGTGTTCAGTACCAAATAGCTAATGCAATGTTAAAGAGTTTAAAAAAACTCCAAAAAGAAAATATTGAACGCAGCTTCAATATCTTTGCTTGATATTATTATTTTAAAAGAGTAGAAACAAATCTGATAGAATCATCAGCCAATTCTTTGAAGAAATCTCTTGCAATATTAGAGAGAGGTCTGTTGTCGATTTTATCAAAGATAGCGTAAATAGGGTCACCGCCGTTGTTAAATCTCATTTGGCGATCTTGTTTATTTAAATAGTAGAATTGGAAATCTGAAGGGATTTCTAAAGCTCCTGCCGGTTTTTTATTTCTT
>CADBPN010000045.1 GCA_902796585.1 uncultured bacterium | reverse complement strand
TCCACCACCACTTGGTGATTGTGGTGGGTTGTCATGTACTTTAAATCTAGCCAATTGTGCTGGTCTAAAAAATCCAAATCCGCCTATTCCTGCCATATTTTACCGTTCCTTTCTTTTTCTTACATTAGATTTTTTACAATATATATATCGGCATATTAAAAAAAAACTTTAGTAAAAAATCGAAATTTGTTACAAAAATTTACAAAATTAAGTCAAAATGAAATTCAGAATGAAATGAATGTACAGAAAAAGGGAAATTTGACAGATTTTAAAAATATTACAATAAAAAGCTATTTAAGTTTCTCTGTTTCTGGTTTTTAACCATTCTTCTTTTTTCATGTCAGATACAATTTGACCGTCTTTAAATTTAATTATTCGTTTTGTGTATTCTGCAATGTCAGGTTCATGTGTTACAAGAACAACGGTTTTTCCGTATATTTCATTTAAGTTAACAAAAAATTCCATAACATCTATACTTGTTTTTGTATCCAAGTTACCTGTCGGTTCGTCTGCGAGAATGAGTGGAGCATCGTTAACTATGGCTCTTGCTATTGCAACTCTCTGTTGTTGACCTCCTGACATTTGTGACGGCATGTTATTTTCTTTGTTTTCTAAGCCTACAATTTTTAAAGCTTCTCTTGCTCGTTGGTATCTTTCCTTTTCTGATAGTCCTTTGTAAATCATTGGAAGACAGACATTGTCAATTGCAGATGTTCTGGATATTAAATTAAATCCTTGGAACACAAATCCGATTTTATTATTTCTAATATCAGAGAGTTGATCTGAATTCAGAGAAAATACATCAACTCCGTCAAGATAGTATTCTCCGCATGTAGGTTTGTCTAATGTTCCTAACATATTCATGCAAGTAGATTTTCCTGATCCAGAAGTTCCCATTATAGCAACAAATTCTCCCTCTTCAATTGAGAAAGACACATTATTAAGAGCGTAGAACTTTTCTTCGCCCATTTGGTAGATTTTTACAGCATTTTTTACATCAATTAATGTCACAATAAATTTATTATATAATATTTTTATAGAGAGGTCAAAATGTCAAGATATATAGCGATTACAGATATACATGGCGAAGTTCATAAGTTAAATAATTTATTATCTAAAATTCAAATAAAACCGGATGATATATTTGTTTTTATGGGAGATTATATTGATAGAGGTAAATATTCAAAAGAAGTAGTTGACACTATTATAGATATAGGTAATCGAAATAAAGCGATTTATTTAATAGGTTCTCATGAGTATGCGATGTTGCATTCCAATGAAGATGATTATTACCGATTTTTATATGATAATTATGGCGGTCCGGCTACAACACGAAGTTATGGCGGATTTAATAATATTATGAAAGTTCATGGAGACTTTTATCGAAATCTAAAGTTTTATTATTTAACTGATAAATATTTATTTGTTCATGCCGGGATAAATCCGGATTACTCATTAGAAGAACAAAATGAAGTAGATTTAGTGTACATACGCGGTAAATTCATATATTCAAAACATAATCTGCATCAAAAAATAATTTTCGGTCACACAGAATTTGACAAACCTTATATTGATGATGATAAAATCGGTATTGATTTAGGTTGTGGTAAATACCCAAACGCTCATTTATGCGGATTGATTTTATCTGAAGACGGTACAGAAAATTTTGTGTATTCGGATTAAAAATTTGTTACAAAGCTTAATAATTATACGTATAAAGTTTGTAAAATATATATAAGCATGATATTATCCTTATAGAAAATCCATCCAATCACATTTATTCTATATATAAGGAGAATTCCAATGTTAGGACTTTTATTTAAGAAAGAGACTAAATCTGTTTGTGAAAAGTTAAATTCTTTTTATGCTGAGCTTAAAGAATTATATTCTTATAATTCTATTTCAGAAGAGCGTAAAGATTTTATCCAGTCTCAAGTTCAAAAATTCGGATATCTTCCTTATTCTCATATCGAAGCATTAGAAGAATTATCTGATGCGGAAGTTCTTTGTGGATTAGAATCCAAATGGACTGTTAACGGAATTTTTAAGGACGGAAAATTCTGTTTTAATAATGCAAGTGTTTTAGAAAGAAATCACGTGAAAAATTCAAGTTGGCTTCAAAAAGAAGGTCATGATATTAAGCTTGTAAATCTTGCAGCACTTGGTAACGGTAATGAATCTGATGAATGCGGAAAATTTTCTGATTGGTTAAGACAATTATTAATTTTACCATCAGGTAATCTTGAAAATAATATATTTGGTACGACAATGTATTTAATACCGTTTCATCCGCGTGAATTTGGTTGTGCATATTTACCAACAGCAAGTAACGTTAGTCCAAAATTAGAAGATAAAAATATTTTTGAAAAAACCGGTATGAATGCTGATGAACAAGTTAAATTGTTTATAACTATGACACAACTTGCAGGTCATCCTGTTATTTATGATATACTCCCTCAAACAGGAAGATTTTCTAAATTAGTTCTTTCTAATCCTTCTTGTGCAAGATGGTTTGATATAAATGCATTAATAGAAGAATTAATTAAAAATGTAGATACTGTTGCATCAAAGTTAACTGAGAAGTATTCTGAGGATGATTTAGCTATAGTTACAGGTATATACAAAAAAGATCTAAAAGGCGAAAGCTATGGCGATTTAACAGAACATTATCAAAATATTTTTAAAGAAATTGATTCATCACTCAAAGATACTAAAATATTTTTATCTAATTCTATGTTAGAAAGAAATATTCAGGAAAAGCTGCATAAAAAAGCAAGTCAAATAATTAATAAATCACTGGGAAATTATAGAATAAAACATCTAACAGAAAACGATATTTCAAATCAAGGAGAAATAATACAAAATCTTATTTCTGAAGGTATGTGGCCGGCTCCTGGCGGAGCTTGGTGCTCATCAGGGGTTCCTATATTTGATAAAATGAGTGAAGGTGCATCATATCCTATGTTTAAGCATTATAAATTTAACGGTGAAGATGTTACTGAGTATGCAAATTTAGATTGTCAAACTCCTTTTTACTTTGTAAATTTAGAAAGCGGTAAATTTAATAATGATGTTATTAAATTCTTTATTGAGTATATGAAAAACTTACAAAAAGAATTTAATTTTGACGGATTTAGGGTAGATCACATTGACCATGTAGTTGATGAAGTTTCAGAAAAAGACGGTATTCCGATAAGCTACAGGGCACCGAGAAAAGTTCTTGGAATGTTGAATACTGCAATGAAGGATAAAATCCCTTATTTTGCTGTTTTAGCTGAATATATGTTATGGGACAATTATTTTAAAGAATATCATGAAGACATGAATTTTGATGTTCTTTGGGGAAATGATATTGTTGCTCAAAGCAGTAAAAATCCAGAAACTATATCAAATGATAACTTGATGCTTTCTAACTACAATACATCAACAAAAAAAACAACTCCTTTATCAATTCTTAAGACTTATAATAATCAAGACGGAGAGTTTGAAGCAATAGACAGATATCCCGGACAATTAGGAAAACAAGGTGCTTTATTTAAATGGTTTAAGTATAAGTTTTTACCCGGCGGAAAGTTTGCTCAAAGACCTATTCTATACATTGATGGAGATGAATCTCTTACTAAAACAGGAATCGAGTATGTAATCGGTAATGAGGTATCAATGAAAAGAGAAAAGGACTATGATTTTTTCTTTAAGTTTGATGCAATCGACAGATTTGTAAAAAATTGCCCTGTTATAACAGATGGTGAAGCACATATTATAAGACAAGATGATGACGGATTTGTAGCATGGCAAATTCAAAAAGAAGGTCTTAAAAATTCAATTTTAGTTGTAGCTAATTATCAAGCTCCGACAGAAAAGTTTAATATGGAAGATAACGGAAATTGTTGGACTGAAATTAGAGAAGGGCACGAAGTTTTTGATAAAACAATTGAGCTTTCTTGTGATTATTCAATAGTTTCTGAATATAAATTTGACGGTACCGATTATACTGAAGAAAAGTTTGTAACAGCGACAAATTCGCTTTTCTTTGGTAAATTAATGCCGTCTGAATTTAAGTTCTTTACCGTAATTAAATAAATAGTTTGAACATATAGGAGTATATTTTACGATTAAGTAAACTACGATTAAATAATATAGGGATACGCCGGATAATAAATCCGGCTTTTCTTTTTTTTTGCATTATTCTTTTAATTTAAACAAGTTTTTCTATAATTTGCTCAAATTTCATACTTCTTGAAGCTTTTAAAAATATTTTATTCTCTTTTGAAATATTATTTTTTATAAAATCAACAGCTTCGTCAATGTCTGTATAATGGTATGTTTTAATTTTATCAATGTTATTTGTAATATTCGCTGACAAACTGCCAATAGAAATTATAACAGAGTTATTATTTAATTTTTGGTGATTATTAATATATTTACCCAATTCTGCATGGTAGAAAACTTCATTTTCTCCTAACTCACACATATCACCCAATATAATTGTATAGTTATCATACAGCTCAAATATTGTATCTATGAAGGCACGCATAGATTCAGGGTTGGCATTATAGCTGTCATTTATGATTTCATATCCTCCGGCATTTACGGCTTCCCATCTTTTTTCTAACGGAAAATATTTTTTTAGACCATTTTGTATTTGATTTACTTCCATTCCTAACTTTAAGCCGACATTAATTGCAGCCAGAGCATTTTCTACGTTAAAATTACCGCCTACATTTAATTCATAAATATTATTTTGATATATAAATTTAGAATACTTTTCCGATTTTTCAATAATTTCAGTATCCTTTACAGAGTAATAAATTTTTTCTCCGTTAAAATTGATAGTATTTTTTATTAAATCATCATCATGTGCAATAAAGACTTTCCCTCTTTGATATTTAACAATTTCGCACTTTGCCTTTGCTATATTTTCTCTTGATCCCAGCCTCCCTATATGAGCAGTTCCGACATTAGATATAACAGTAATATCCGGTTCGGAATATTTTGAGAGAAGTTCAATTTCTCCTAAACCTCTCATACCCATTTCAAGAACTAATACTTCTGTGTCATCCGGAGCTTCAAATATTGTTTGGCAGAATCCAATTTCATTATTGTGATTTAAAGGTGTTTTAAATGTCTTAAATTTTTCCTGTAAAACTGCTGCAATCAGTTCTTTTGTCGTTGTTTTTCCTGAACTTCCTGTTATTGCAACTACTTTAAAATTAAGTTTATTTCTTCGGTAATTAGCCAGTTTTAAATATGCTTCCAGAGTATCATTAACTTTTAGGCTGCCGCCTTGTTTTGTACAAAAAGCTCCGACTGCTCCTTTATCTATCGCTTGTTCAATAAAGTTTTCTCCATCAAAAGAAGCTCCTTTAAGCGGTAAGTAAAAATCGCCGCTTTTTATTGTTCTTGTGTCTGTAGATATCGTTACGTTTAAATTTTTATTCAAGTTATTATCAAGAACAATTGCACCAGTAGCTTTTATTAATTCTTCAATTTTCATAAATATTCCTTCCGAATTTTTTAGAACGGGATTTCAACAATGAAGGTGGAACCGTTGTTAATTTCACTAATCAACGAGATTTTACCTTCATGAAGTTCAACAAGTTCTTTTGTAATTGTAAGTCCTAAACCTGTAGAACTTTCTTTTTTTGTGTAGGCACTATCCAGTTGTACAAATTTGGCAAATATTTTCCCATGGTATTTTTTATCAATGCCAATTCCATTATCATGTACCATTATTTTGTAAGTATCTCCGGCATTAATTACTGATATTTCAACATTATCATTTTCAGGCGAATACTTGATAGCGTTGCTAACTAAGTTGTATAAAATTTGCTGAATTTTTTGATAGTCTGCAAATATTTGAAAATCTTCGTCAATATTTTTAGTAATTGTAATTCCTTTTTTCTTTGCAAGTGGCATTAAAATATTTGCAACCTCATCAATTGCTCTTGTAATCCAGAAGGTACTTTTAACAATTTTCATCGCATTAGCTTCTATTTTTGACATATCAAGTATTTCATTTATCATTCCCAGCAGATGTGTTCCCGATGCTTTTATATCATCAATATATTCAGCTTGTTTCTGATTTAATTTGCCGTATAATTCAGTACTTAATATATCTGCAAATCCAAGAATTGAATTTAACGGAGTTCGCAATTCATGTGAAATATTTGCTAAAAACTCATTTTTTACTTTATCTGCTTCTAGAATTTTTTCGTTCTGTTCTTTTATTGTTTTATAAGCTTCATTTTTTTCTATAATTCCTTCTTTTAATGCTTTTAACTGCATTTTAAAGACATCAGAAAGTTCTAAATCCTTTATTGTATATGATAAAATTGAAGAAACAACATTCAAAATATTTATATCATCTGATTTGTAATAATTTTTCTCTTGTTTTGACAGGATAATAATTCCAAAAACAGTCGAGTTAATCATGAGTTTAGATATTATAAACGATGAATTTGTATCTAAATTTAACAGTTCAATAATTTCATTTTTATTATCAAATACTGAGCCTTCTTCTGAAAATATAAAATGTTTTTGTTCTTTTGAAAGTTTATATATAGAATTCGTCTTTAAATTTTTATTGTCAGACTTGAATATTTTTAATTGGAGACTGTCAGGATTTGCATAAAAAATATATCCGTTATCAAAACCTATAAATCTGTCAATTTTTCTAAAAATCGAAGATTTATCATTATTTAAATCAATATTAAAAAGCAAAGGTAATTCTTTTAATGTCCTATAATAATATTTTTGATCCATCTCTTCCCCTATCCTTTTTATTCTATCATAATCTTGCAATAATTGCCAAATAATGATAGAATTTGAAATTGAAGAGGAGTTTGTGTGTATGAAAATTTTATCTATTCAAAATAATGGTTATTATAATCAAAAAAATTATAATAAAAATTTTATGGCAAAAGGAATTGCTGATTCGTATGAAGAATTTTCTAAAGTAGTTACATTAAGTAAAAACAGAAATAAAGTTTCAAGATTTATTGATAAATTCATTGAAGAAGTTTCTGAATCAGTAGATTTTGTTGAAAAATATTGGTTTTAAATTTTAAGTATTGAATTTTAACCTGCAGATAATGAGAATATATCGTAAATTTCCTGATCTGACAGTTCTGTAATAATTTTTTCACCTTCATATACCGCTAAATCGGCAAGTTCTTTCTTCGTTTTTAGCATTTCGTCAATTTTTTCTTCAAAAGTACCTAGAGTAATCATTCTGTGAACCATTACATTTTTATCTTGTCCGATTCGGTACGTTCTATCGGTTGCTTGTTCTTCTACCGCAGGATTCCACCATAAGTCGTAATGAATTACATTTGTAGCGCTTGTAAGGTTTAAACCGGTCCCACCTGCTTTTAGAGACAATATCATAATTTTTCTGTCAATATTATTTTGAAAATCATCTATTAATGCTTCCCTTTGCGGAACTGTTAAAGAACCATGGAAAAATGATGGATCTGTATTGCATTCTTCTGTCAGCAGTCGAACCAAAATATCTCCCATTTCTTTGTATTGAGTAAATATTAGCGTTTTTTCACCATTGTCAATTATGCTGTTTACTAAATCAACACACTTTTCCGCTTTTCCTGAAAGTTCTTTTGATGTATCACCTGATTTTAAGAACTGGTATGGGTGATTACATATTTGTTTCAGTGCTGTAATTAACTTAAAAATATTACCTCTTCTATTTACCCCGGTAAAACCGCTAATTTTTTGCATCATTTCATTTAAAGTTTTTTCATACAATATTGCTTGTGGTTTAGCAAGATAGCAATAGTCATTAATTACCATTTTGTCGGGTAAGTCAGATATTACTGCTTTATCAGTTTTTAAACGTCTTAATACAAAAGGTGATACGGAAAGTTTCAACTTTGAAGCTCTTGAATGCTCTTTGAATCTTTCTATAGGAACTGCATAGCTCTTTTGAAATTCTTTTAATGAACCTAAATATCCTTTATTTATGAAATCGAATATGCTCCATAACTCTGTGAGTCTATTTTCAACAGGAGTACCTGTCATCGCAATTTTTATATCAGATTTCAAGGTTTTAATTGCAACTGTCTGAGCAGTATCAGGGTTTTTGATATTCTGTGCTTCGTCCACGACTATCATTCCCCAAGTATTTTTCTTCATTTCTTCAACATCGATTCTCATTATTGCATAAGTTGTTAATATAACATCACATTTTAAGTCAAGTTTTCTGTCTAATCCATGATATGTTTTTGCAGAAAGTGACGGTGCAAACATTTGAAGCTCTTTCATCCAGTTACCCATAAGTGTTGTCGGGCATATTACCAAGACCGGATTTTTGAGCTTATTTTCTTCTTTAAGTTTTAATATTAGTGAAATAACTTGAATAGTTTTTCCTAAACCCATATCATCAGCCATACAACAGCCAAATCCTTTTGAAACATTTGTCCAAAGCCACTTTAAACCTGTTTTTTGGTATGGTCTTAAATCGCCCGTCAAACCTTCGGGTTGTGTTACTTCAACCGATTTTGCAAAATCTTTTATGACGTTAGCGTATGCTTCGTCATAATTAAATTCATAATTCTGAAGCTGGCCTGACATTGAAGCATGTATCAGCTCAAGACGTGTAAGTTTTTTATGGTTTGCATTTTTAATCTGGTCTACAAGATTTAAACCTTCAGATTTATCAACCAAAATGTATTTTCCGTTGTATTGAATTAAGCCGTTGCTTTCACTGACAAGTTTATTAAATTCTTCTACTGATATTTTTTCGTCACCTAATGAAATTTCATAAGAAAATTCAAGGATGTCATCTAGTGATATAGCACTGGATGAAACGGTATTAAATATTGACATTAAATCATCAGAACGTGACGCTTTGACTTTTGCATTAATAGAAGCTCTTGGAACAATTATATTCGTTAATTCTTCCGGTAATATCACATCAATTTGAGCTTTTTGCAGATAGTATGCTGTTTGAGCAATAATTTTGTATACTTCATTCAGATTTAATTTTAATGATAAATTATCTTCATCTTCGAAAAGGGTTTCCAGTTCCGGCATATATCTCAAGGCATAATTCAATTGTTTTTCCATAATCTTTGATATGTCAGATGTATTTAGTCCCCATATTTCTTCATTGTGATATAAGTCATCAATTAATATTGTTTCTTCTGTTTTTCTGTTTTTAATATGTACTTTCAATTCAAATTCATCATCAGATAATTTATTAACTTTAAAGAACGGTACTAAATCATATTTACCAAGATATAGTTCATCAAACCACTGTGCAATGTTTTCTGCAACATCTTTTCCTTTTAAAAGGCATCTTTGTTCCAAATCTTTAAGCATATAATGACCGGATTTAATATCTTTAAATCTATATGCTTTAATGCCTAAAAACTTATAAATTAAGTAGTTTAAGTATTCCCTTACAAATCTTTCTACAAACTTTTTAGGTTTTTCACCTTTTATAAATAAATTTTCCGGTACATTATCTTCAAGTTCATTTATAATTCTTGCAGATTCTTTGTTAGAAATAATCGGTTCATATACTATTCTGAACATACCGCCTGATGAACCATCCTTTTTATGCACTGTCGGAACAAAGTATAACTTTTCAATAAGTTTCATAACAAAGTGTGTTAACTTATTGAAGTATGCAAATGATTTTGTAAGTGATGAAAAATCAACAATTTCTCCAAAACCGCCAAAGTAGTCAAGTACTAAATCTAAAGGCATAACATAACCGATTTCTCCTTCAACTTCTTTTGAAGTAAATCTGAACATTGAGCCTTTTGATTTCAAGTAAAACTGGAAGTTGTTAGTAGGTGTAACAAAAAAACTTAACCTTGGATTTGATGCTGTGCCTTCATTAATTAGGTAGAAATCTGTATTTCTTACCGGTGAATTAGGTGATAAAAATATGCCTTCAAATTCATCTTCAACCAATTGGTAAATAAGGCTTAGTGTATATCTGAAATCCTTATTTTTAAATCCGTTGGGGTTTTCACTTAAATTATAAAAAAATTCGTCAACGTTATTCTTTTTTAGTGATAAATCAATATCTAGTGCCTTGGTCTCTTCCATAATTACTCTCATGAACATCATTATTTATTTTTACGATAATTAATTTTATCATAAAAATACAAAATTCTCAAAGCCTTTATTAGACCTATGTTTTACAATTGGTAATTATTTTTCAGGCTTTCCAAGTAATCTTTATTATTTTCAAGTGTTTCTTTTGTTGCCGTAATAGTATATATAGGTTTTGAAGCAAAAACTTTATCTGCAAATTCAAGAATATCTTCTTTTGTTATATTATCAATTTCTTTATATAGCATATTTTGATACTCGCTTCCGAATTTAGATGATATTGCTGTGTTTAAATTATAAACTTTGATTTCAGAACCTTCATTGTTCAACAATTCAGCTTTCATTCCTTTTTTAGCATTTTCTAAATCTTTATCTGTGAATTTACCTTTTAATAATTCATTAATTTGCCTGTTAAATCCGTCTATTGATTTTTGCAGATTGTCATAAGATATTTCATTAATATCTTTGTTATCTGTTGTTGTTAATATGTTAAGTTCAATATTACCTTCATTTCCTTCCGAAGAGAATCCTGAATGTACCGAATATGCAAGATGTTCTTTTTCTCTAAGAGTATCGAAAAGACCTATGCTTGAACTTGAAAGAATTGAATTCATTATATTTGCACAGACAATATTTTTAATTGTATTATCAAACTTAAACTTAAAACATTCGGTAATATCTGCTTGTGAATTAGAATTTTCTTTTGTTATAATTTCCGGTCTTGGATTATCTTTATAAATTTCAAGTTGCTTGTATTTATTTGGCTTTACGGAAGGAAGCTTTTGAATTACTTCCTTTATATCATCTTCTTTTTGTCTATCTGTTGTTTCCGGAATATTAGCAGTTATTACTCCTTTTGAATTATCCATGATATAGTTATAGCAATCTTTTATATCATTTATCGTAATGTTTTTTATTGAATTTAAAGTTTCTTCCTTACTAAATTTGTAAGGATTATTTTTTGCTTCAAATTCATATAATAACGTTTCTGATGTATCATTTTGTCGTTCAAGCAAATCTATTATTCTTTTTTTAGCTTTATCTATGTTTTCTTGCGTAATAGCCGGATTTAAAAGTAGTTCATTCAGAGTATCTAACCCTTTTTTGGAGTTGTCTGAGTTAGCTTGGAGTGTAATATCAATTCCTCCTGCTGTTGCGTTGGCATGAAGTTCTATCAAGTTTTCTTCTAAATATTCATTAAATTCATCTTCATTCATTTTGTTATTGATACCCATTTTAAAAATTTCATTTAAAATAGTTAGAGCACCTGCTTTTTTATTATATGGAGTATCTGTGATTAGCCTAATTTCAGTACTTATATTATTTGATTTAGTTTTGTACAATCCTAATTCGTAGTTATTTTGTAGCTTTTCTACAGTAATATTTGAAGACTTCATTGGTTCTCTTGATGAATCGCCTCTGAAATTAACTTGATTATTATTTCTTGCCGGATGCACGACTGTTATCGCTGCTTTTTTAACATTGAAGAATTTTGATAAAGCGTTTTCTAATTCTTCTTTTGAAATAGAATTTACAATTTCATTATAATCGGTTACATACTCAATATCATTATCAAGAACAGCTTTTCCGATTGAATCATTAATATTTAATGAATGTTCTTGGTTTTTATTATTTGCATTTATAAGTTTTTTCTTAATTAATTCTAAATCTTTATCAGAAATTTCTTTCTTTTTAGACAGTGTGTTAAATGTTGTTTTTATGACATCTTCGCAATAATTATCATTAACAGACATAAGCATGTATGCCAATCGAGGATTATTTGGGTTTGTTGAAATTCTATCATCAGCAATTATCGGACTTGTGTTGTAAGTTTTTAAATTTTTGTATAATCCTGAATTTTGTGTTGATAAATAAGTACATGCCATGTCAAACAATACTTTGTCTTTAGTGTCATTATTTTTTGCACCGGTAAAACCTATTACTATTTCCGCAGTGTTAGTTTTATCAGATATGAAATCTTTTCTTATTGTATTAGTTATAGGCATAAGTCTTTCTTCAAATTTTTTCCCTCTTGATGTTTTATGTGAGATAAAATTTTTAGAAATCAAATTAATTGTTTTTTCCGGATTTACGTCACCAGTAACTACAATATTGATATTATCCGGAGTGTAATATTTGTTGTAATAGTTTACAACATCTTCTCTTGTTAGATTTTGTATGTGTTTAACGCTGCCTCCAACAAGTTCATCTGCAGGATTTTTAATATTAAAAAGTGTTCTTACTGTTTGATCCATAGCTATAGTTTGCGGGTCATCCAGTATCATGTTTATTTCAGAGGAAACCGGTCCTTTTTCTTTTGTAATCATTTGCTCAGAGAGCTTTAAGTCTTCTGTTATAGATGCAAGAACTTTTATTTGTGTTTCCAGATCTTTATTGTTTAAAAGAGGTGAAGAGTTAACATAGTCCGTAATTGCATAATTCGTACTTGCATTAGCCCAGCCTCCTATATTATCAATCATCTTAAAAGTGTCACCGGTTTCCAGTTTGATATGACCATTTTCACCGTTTGTTCCGTTAAATGCCATGTGTTCAAGAAAATGACTAATTCCTTTTATGTCAGGGGTTTCATTTAATGAACCTACATTTACGTATGTTTTTACAACGGCAGGAGAACCTTCCATTGGAACAATCGTAACATTGTATCCGTTGTTTAATCTGTATCTGTGTAGTTCTAACCCGTTTTCCAGTCGATTAATACCAATTTTTTTTGAATTCTGAGGAACTTTTACATTAAAATCTTGAGTAAAATAGCCTAAATTATTTATCTGTTGTTGTTCAGATAAATTATTATTTTTTTTATCATTATTGATTGTTCCTTGAAAAAGAACAGAATTGATTTTATCTACTTTCATAACCATACACTATAATAAAAACAAAAACTTTCTAAAAATTGCCTTATTGTTACAAAAGTTAAACTTTGATATAATTTTCTTATGGAAGAGATAGAAGTACTGCAAAAATTATTAAAAGAGGATCCGTCCAATTTTCAAGCAAGACGTGAGCTTACTTTTTTGTTAGTAAAAAATGGGTTTAATGAAGAAGCTAAGGGTAATCTTCAGTTTCTGATTAAGTATTTCCCTGATGATGCTGAATTATATTATAATCTGGGTATTGTTTACGAAAAATTAAAAGATTTTTCGAGTGCTAAAGATGTTTACCAAAAAGCGGTAAACTTATCTCCACAAGAGGACTTTTGGTACAATCTAGGTGATGTATTAGTCGAATTAAAAGAGTGGGATTCTGCCATTAATGCTTTTAATGAAGTATTAAAAACTGATAAAAAAGACGGAAATTCATATTTTAATCTTGGAATATGCTATATGAATTTAGAGGAAAAAAACAAAGCAATAGATATGTTTCAAAAAGCTATTGCTTGCAATCCTAAAGATGTGTATGCGTATTTTTATCTGGGAACAATATATCAAAATGACGGATTAACAAATTTTGCAATAGAAAATTATAAGAAGGTTTTAGAAATATCTCCTGATTATAGCTGGGCATATTATAATATGGCTTCCATATTCTATAATTGCGGAAATTTTGATGATGCAAAAGAGTACTTAAAGAAAACAATAGAGTTTAATAGTACCGATTACGAAGCATATAAACTTCTTGTTAAAATATATCTAAAGCAAGGTATTACTGATGAGATTTTAGAAATTCTGCATGCTCAACTTGAAAAAGAAGAAAATGGAGATTTATTTTATTGTCTTGCAAGAGTTTATAAATTTATAGGTGAATTAGAAGAATACTATACATATTTAGATAAAGCTATAAAAAAGCCTTATACATTAACATGTTCGATAAATACAGTGAAACAAGAATTTGAGTATGTAAAAAATCTGCTCGGTAAGCATGAAAAAATAGAGCCTGAAAATACTATTGATGAATATGATTCCGAAGAAAAGACTCCAGAATATAATTATTCAGAATCACTTGATGAAGAAACATTTGATAATGATTCGGAATCTGAATACAATGATGAAGATACAGAGAACGTCGATGATAACTTTGTAGATTATGATGAATCTGATTATGAAGAGGAAAGCGGTTTAAAGAATCATGATAGTGATGACGATACCTATTCAGACGAAAATGAAGATATTGAATATGACTCTGAAGTAGATTCTCCCGAAGATGAAAGTTAATAATTGTAAAAAATACAAGTATTAAGGGTAGAAAAAGTAAAAAAAAATGTTAATATGTAAGTAGTAAAAGGGGTGTATAGAATCCTTAATAAGAAAAGTTTATTTTTTGTAAATTTTTTGTTACAATTAATCAATTTTTCATCTTTACATGTTTTATAGATTTATACAATGTAAAGGTAGTTGCGTGAAGAATAATAAAATTATAGAAAACTATGAAAATTTAATAAGAAAAAATGATTTAAGTAAGATGGTCACTGCACCGGCCTTTACTTCAGGTCTTGTTTCCAAAGTTAACTCATTGACATTCAATAATCCTGCTAATTTAAATTCGCAGGTTGTAAGTGATAAAAGACGTTTGTTGGATTATAAGTTAGTTATTGAAGAATTATTATCTCTTTCCGACGTTAGTAGTATAAATGATTATTTTACAAAGCTTTATTCAATTATTAGTAAAAACATCGAGTGTAGCTTTTTTGCGGTTGGTACTTACAAAGAAAAATCGGCATGTATAAATATTAAATTACATGACAAGCTTGGTAATGTTTATACTTCAAAAATATTTTTAAAAGATGATAATAATCCGATAATAAAGTCATTTAATGAGAGAAGTCCTATATTTGTAGAATCTTCCGAGTTTTTGAAATTGTCTTATTTCAAAAACAATTCACTGATTATTCTGCCTATGGTGTCAATAAATAAATGTATAGGTGTTATATTGTTTGAAAACGATTCTCCGACTCAAAACATGGAATTATTTTCATTAATTGCTAATTATTCAGCATTAGTAACGCACAATTTATATCTTTTAGAAAAATCAGAAGAGTTTGAAAATACAGATACTCTTACACTTCTCTATAATCACAGAGGTTTTCAAGAGATACTTTCTAATGAAATCTCAAGAGCAGATGTAAGCAAGCAACCGTTATCTGTCTTAATGATGGATATTTGTAATATTACAAAAATTAACAGAGAATTAGGGCATGCTAAAGGTGATGAAGTTATAAAACTTGTTGCAGAAAACATAAGAAAAAATCTTCGTGAAAATGATGTCGCAGGAAGATATGGCGGAGATGAGTTAGCAATAATTCTTCCGAATACAACAATTGAACAAGCAAAATATATTGCAGAATATTTAACCTACTCTTTATCATGTTTTTATATCGACGGAGTTGGGCCTGTTAAAGTTTCAGTCGGTATTTCCAATTATCCGGAATCAGCAGATAATAAAGAAAAACTGTTAATACTTGCCGAACAAGCTATGTTTATATCTAAAGCTAAAGGGTATAAAGACGGAATGTCTGCAATTATAAGTTCATCTGACTTTAATTTCTGGGATGATGTAGCTTTGAAATCCTATGCAGAAGTTGTTGGTAAACGTCATGCTCAATTGGGCATTAATTTCGAAGAAGAATTGATTCAAAAATTCAATGCCGAACATAGCCTTTCATCTGGTAACAAAATATTCGAAATAGCAACTTCCCTAGCCGGTGCTATTGATGCAAAAGACCCATACACAAAAGACCATTCAGCATCTGTTTCAAGATTTTCAGAAGCTCTGGCAAGAGCTATAAATTTGCCTGAAGATGAAATTGAACGAATTAGATTAGGTGCTTTATTACATGACGTAGGAAAAATTGGTATTCCGGAAACAGTTCTTAAAAAAGAAGGACCATTGTCTGACGAAGAATGGAAGATTATGAAGCAGCATCCGTCCATCGGTGTTGAAAAAGTGCTTATGCCTAACCCGCTGCTAAAAGATTTAATCCCTATTGTAAAATATCACCATGAAAGAATTGACGGAAAAGGTTATCCCGAAGGACTTACAAATGGCGATATCCCATTTGCGGCAAAAATTGTTGCAATTGCAGATACTTATCATGCATTAATAAGTGACAGACCTTATCGTAAGGGAATGAACATTGAAAAGGCAATTTCTATATTGGAAGAAGGTGCCGGTTCTCAATGGGATGCGGATTTAATAAGAACATTTATAAGCATCGCACCGTCTCTCGGTGTATAGTAATATTTTACAAATTATACAATATCGTTGTATAATTAACATAGCGAGGGGTATTATGAGTGAATATGTTTATATAAATGGAGAGTATATTGAATCAGATAAAGCAGTTATTCCTGTTAGAACCCATGCTTTTTTGTATGGAACATCAGTGTTTGAAGGTATTAGAGCATATTATAATCGTGAAGAAGAACAAATGTATGCGTTTAGAGTTCGTGAACACTATCAAAGATTGCTTGCCAGTGCCAAAGTTATGTGGATGAAAAGCCCTTATACATTAGAAGAATATGCTGATATTACAAAAGAATTATTGAAAAAAAATAATTATAGGACGGATGCTTATATAAGACCTACTTTATATAAATCTGCAATTAAGGTTGGACCTACATTAACTGACAATGAGGATTCGTTTTTAATTTTTACAACTCCATTCGGAAATTATTTTGATTCTGATAAAGGGTTAAAACTTTGTGTGTCAAATTGGAGAAGAACTTCTGACAATGCTATCCCGCCAAGAGCGAAAGTCAGCGGAGCTTATGCAAACTCTGCGCTTATAAAAACCGATGCTCATGAAGCTGGTTTTGATGATGCGGTGGTACTTTCGGAATCAGGGCAAGTCACAGAAGGTTCTGCAATGAATATATTTCTTGTAATAAACGGGGTTCTTACAACGACAAGTACAACTGATGACATTTTGGTCGGTGTAACAAGAAACACTATTCTGGAATTGGCAAAAGAACTGGAAATACCGGTAAAAGAACGTTCAATAGACAGAACTGAATTATATAATGCAGATGAAGTATTTTGCTGTGGTACCGGTGCTCAAATTGTTCCGGTAGAAAGTATTGATCATAGGATAATAGGCAACGGAATGACAGGCGAAATTACAAAAAAAATTCAAGCATTATATTACGATGTTGTTCGTGGTAAAGTAGAAAAGTATAAACATTGGTGTACACCGATATATGATTAGTTTCTTTGGAAAATGTGTAAATAATTTGTTGATAAGTATTCGTTATTTGTTTAGCGGAGGCTCAAGATTCTCTCATGCTTTGTCGCAAGCTGCATTAATAAGTTATGATTCTCTGCTTATATCACTTGTTATAACTTTTGTGTCAGCTGCGGTAATTGCTATACAAGTATCAAAACAGTTTCTCATGTCTGGAGCAGAAGCTTATGTAGGTGGTTCTATCGCCGTTGTTATGATTAGAGAAATTGCTCCCGGTTTTGTGGCGCTCGCAATCGGTGCCAGGGCAGGAACTGCAATATCAGCAGAAATTGCCAACATGCAAGTTACATCACAAGTTGATGCTATAAAAACGCTTAAAGTTGATCCTATCGGATACTATTTTACCCCCCGAATACTTGCTGCAGCGGTAACTGTGCCTATGGTTGTCATGTTGGCTGAGTTAATAGGTATATTCGGGGGCTTGGTCGTGTCTTATGGTACAATTGGTCTTCATCCGCAAAGATATATGCACTCAGTTTGGCTTTGGCTTAATACAAGAGATATTTATATAAGTTTATTTAAAGCATTTACATTTGGTACACTTATAGCTTTAGTTTGTGCTACTCAAGGATATGAAACTAAGGGCGGCGCAAAAGATGTTGGTGAATCAACAACTAAAGCTGCTGTTCTTTCAACTGTTTATATGCTGGTTGCTGATTTTATTATAAATATAATTTTTTATTTATAAAAAGTATGTTATTATATTTTTACCGAGGGATGAAAAAGAAGGAATATAAATATGCACGAATTTTTTAATGATTATGTACAAACTTTGGAAACTTATATTATGTTTCGTATTAAGGAGACGGTATCTAAATTAACCCCTGAATTAACATTGAAAAATCGTGTTCCTATTATGTTGTCAATGGGAGCTCCGACTGCGCAGCCTCCACAAAAAGTAGTTGACGCATTAAAATCTGCTCTTGATGAAAAGGGTGCTCATTTATATTCAACACCTAAAGGTGAAAAATACTTAAGAGATGCAATTGCGCAAAGAATGAAAAATAGATTCGGTGTTGAACTTAATCCTGATACTGAAATATTTTCTTTAATCGGTTCAAAAGAAGGAATTGCAAATTTTATAAGAGCTTTGATTAATCCTGCAAAAGAAAAAAATGACAAAGATATAATAATGGTTCCGGATCCTGGATATGCATCTTACGGAGAAATGATAAAAGCTTCCGGCGGTCTTGCTTATCCGATTCCTTTGACTCCTGATAATAAATTCATGCCGAATTTAGAGACAGTATATGAAAAACTTAAAAACGATGGCTTTGATTCAAACAAGGTAAAAGCTTTAATAATTAATTATCCAAACAATCCTTTAGGGGCAACTGCTACAAGAGAATATCTAGAAAGTGTTGTTGCATTTTGTAAAAAACACCATATATTGTTAATGTCAGATGCTGCTTATGTTGATATGTATTTTAAAGAAGAATTAAAACCGATAAGCATACTTGAAATTGAAGGTGCGAAAGATATTGCAGTAGAATTTTTCAGCTTTTCAAAACCTTATGCAATGACCGGTTGGAGATTAGGTTGGATTTGCGGTAATTCTGATGCTGTACAAATATTTGGGAAATTAAAATCAACAATTGATTCCGGAATCTTTAAAGCTTTACAGAAAGCTTCCGCTGAAATTATTAATTCACCGGAAGGAGATGAATATATAAAAAAATCTAACAAGATTTTCAAAAGAAATCAAGACTTGTTTGTAAATGGACTTAAAAATGAACTAGGCTGGGAAGACTTTTATGTTCCTGATGCAACATTTTATTTGTGGATACCAATTCCAAAACGATACAAAACATCTGTTGAATTTACAGATGATTTAATGAAAAAATCAGGGGTTGTTGCGGTTCCCGGTAATGCATTTGGAAAATTCGGAGAAGGTTTTGTAAGAATATCAATTGTTTGTCCTGAAGAACAAATTAAAGAAGTTATTAAAAGAATGAAGGAAGACGGTTTTACTTATAATTAATGACTGTGTAAATAATAATAGAGCTCAAATCATTTATGATTTGAGCTCTATTATTTATGTTATTTAAATTAATTATTCCATTAATGTTGTCATTAAAATAGGTTCATCTTCTGTTGCAAGTACAGTATGCTCAAAATGCGCAGATGGTTTGCGGTCTTTTGTTACTACACCCCATTTATCTTCTTCGACAAATACTTCATCGCCGCCTAAATTAAGCATTGGTTCAATTGCAATTACATAATTAGTTTTAATAAGAGTTTGGTCGCCAACTCTGTAATTAAATAAGAATGGATCTTCATGCATTTCATGACCGACTCCATGCCCGCCATACTGTCTAACTATACCAAGATTGTATCTTTTTGCAACATCTTCTACTGCGCCGGATATGTCATCTAATACATTTCCTGCTCTCATTTTTGAAATACCTGCATAAAGAGCTTCTTCAGTTGCTTTCATTAGGGTTTGTTTTTCTTCTGAAATTTTACCTACTGCGTATGACCAAGCACTGTCTCCGACCATGCCACCATAAGTAGCGCCTACATCTATTGCGATGATATCTCCCTCTTTTAATATCTCATTTTTATTTGGAATTCCATGTACGACTTTTTCGTTAATTGATGTACAAATACACCCCGGAAAACCATTATATCCGAGAAATGTAGGAATAGCTTTGTTTTCTTTAATTACTTTCATAGCTATATTATCTAATTCAAGCGTTGAAATTCCGGGTTCAACGACTTCTCTCATTTTTTTGTGTACAAGGGCAACTATATGCCCTGCGTGTCTCATTCTTTTAATTTCATCACGTGATTTCCTGTTAATCATTTTCTCGCCTTCTTTCTATGATTATATTCTAGCACGATAATTAATTTATTTAAATCAAAAAAAGCAATATGTCAGCCTAATTTTGTCATATACATGTTATTCATCACGCACTTTCAATATGTACAGTTATGATTTCCCTTTTTATTTACCCCTTGACTTTAGAGTTTGATTTGGTAGTATAGATATTGTCGATAAGCCCCCATCGTCTAGAGGCCTAGGACAACACCCTTTCACGGTGTAGACAGCGATTCG
>CADBPN010000044.1 GCA_902796585.1 uncultured bacterium | reverse complement strand
ATGTCGCATTTTTAATGTTTTGAGACTCATCAAGTATTACATATCTAAACTTATATTTTTTGAGTTTTGCAATGTCCCTTCTTACGAGTGCATAACTTGTTATTACGATATCGTAATTAGGAATCTCTTTAAATAGTCCTTTTCTGTCTGCACCTTGAATTTTTAGACAAGTTAAATCCGGTGTAAATTTTTGAATTTCGTTTTCCCAGTTAAATACAACGGTTGTTGGTGCTATAACAAGTGTCGGCATCGGACCGTCAACTTCTTTTGCTTTTTGAAGCAGCGTAAGAGCTTGAAGAGTTTTACCTAACCCCATATCATCAGCCAAAATGCCGTTCAAACCATACTGATATAAGAACCATAGCCAACTGAAACCTTTAACTTGGTATTCTCTGAATTCTGCTTGAACGGATGACGGAATTTCTGCATTCTCTGAAGTAGTAGAGAACGTCGAAATTTGTTCCCAAAATTTTTGGAATTTTTCACTCATTACGAGTTCAAAACCTTGGTTTTGAAGTTCTGTGATTAAACCTACACGATAAGTTTTAACTAAAAACTTATTTTCATTATTTCTGTACGCATCAAATGAGTTAAAAGAACGCATTATTGCATAAATATTTTGAGCGGGATATTCAACAAAGCCCAAACTTCTTACTCTTGCATATTTTTCTCCGCTTTGAATTGTTTCATAAATTTCGTCAAAATCAATAACTTCTTCTCCGACTTGTCCGTATAGCTGGATTTCCATACTATCGATAGATTCTTCCGAAAAGTCTATTTTTGCACACATTTTAAATGGGTTTTGCAAAAGTTTGAAGAAGTTCATATCGTCATGTTCTTCAAATTTCCAACCTTCACCGGCTTGTTGAATGTAGTAATTATAGAAATCTATTGCATTTTCTTTTTCTAAAGCAAGGTTGTTTGTCTGCATTGGCACAAATTTACAAGCCAGAAGCATGTTGTACGCCATTTGCTCATGTTCATAGTCTCTTTTTATCCAGTAAACAAGATCTTGTTCATTACTTTTTACGGATATATAAGGTGATTTATCTTTGCTTTTTGAATATGGAACTCTAACACCCGAGTAATCAAAGTCTAAAGAAGCTTTTAGAGATTGATCATAATCTATTCCAAGGGTTACAATATTTAATGGAGGTTTGTGTTCCAAAAGCAGTCCGCTAATATTTTCCGCTATTTTAACAGGCATAATTTCTCTGAGGTGCGGTAAATCTTCGTAAACAAACTTTCCGCCGTCAGCATCTTTTAAATCTGTAAATGTTGATTTAATAATGCTTTGAGGCAGCTCGTTCATGGCTATATTAATGGGGAATATTATGTTTTTATACCTTCCCCACTTAATTTGTCTGGAGAAATATTTAACTTCTTCAAACGGAATAGTTTCATCTTTATCAGGACGAGTCCAGAAAAGTTCAAGTACAATGTTAGTTCCGCCGTTTACATTTGTTGTTGAAACATCAAGATTCAAACTCCACATATTATCTGTAAACTGAATTCTTTCCTTCGTTCTTTCATCTAAAACTTCTTCCAGTTGTGACATTAAAGGGAAAACCGGAGCAAACTTTGTAATAGGTATATCATACCAGCCGGCTTTTTTATCTTGTTTTGCAATTTTCAGCATTGTTTGAAATAATGCAACTTCATTTTTTTGAGCATCATTAAGTTCAAAATCAGGAGAGGCTTTCTGTATATCTATTAATGCTCGTAAAATACCTTCTAATGAACGTACAATTTTATTTGTTGCTCTATCTCTTACAAGTATAGAAAAGAAATTTTGTCTTCGTTTGGGGTTAAAGTGGAAAATATAGCTTCCTCTTGCCGGCGTTTTTAATTCTGTGTCAACATCAGATAAATCCGGTTCTATTCCGTATTTTTCTAAAGCCCATTTATCGTAAGCACCGGTTTCTATTGCTTTTAAAGCAATTGCAACAGAGTGTTTACACCATTCTTCTTTTAACGGGCAATTACATCTTGCCTCTATTTTATTTTTTTTAAAGATTAAATCTGTTATGTAAAAATCTTGATAATTGCCTTTAACTTTTCCCTTATAAAAGTTTTTTTCGGGTTCAGCCTGCATTATCATGTCTTTTTGATAGTATTCATAACCGCGTCTCCAACTACCGGAAGTCGCATTTTCTTTTAAGAAATCATAATTAAACTTAAACTCACTCATTATTTGAGGTACTCATTTCTCACTTTTAAAGTAAATACAAAAATGGTAAATCCTTACCAAAGACCGAAAAAATTAATAGAGTAATACCCTATTAAACTCCCAACCTTAATCGTATTATCTCATACAATTTTAATTATTGCAATAGGTTAATAAAAATTGTATTGAAAAACTAAAGACTATCCTTTTATTGCACCCCAAGCGCGGATATAACCTTTCTCATACCGAATCAAATAGTATCCTCCCTCCTGCATATATTCTATTTCTGCTTCCATGTGTTCATATTCTTGAGGTGGAGTAGCACCTGTTTTCGCATATTTTGCATCAATTATTGATTTAATTCTCGCTTCACGCTTCTTCTTTGCTCTCTCTCTTTTTTCTTCTTTAGTTAAATCTTTTTTCGGGGCGGTTAATTTCCTTACTTCTTTTTTATTTTCCGCTATTTTAAACACAGGTATAATTGCAATCAGTTTCTTAGATTCGATTAGGTATAAAAACTCTTTATCATCTGATAATGCAAGTTGGTAAAAACCCGGAGATATAAAGTTACCGTTATGATCCGGTATGTAGTCTTTTATTGATAAAGTGGGATATTCATCTGTTACGACAGAATACCTGTATTCAGGTTTCTGATGGACTGTTATTCCGGAAGGTATAACGGGATATGGAGCTGCCGGAGCCAAATAATCAATATCTCTAAGTTCAGGAGTTACAATGCCTTCTATCATATCTTATCTACCAATTTTTTTATTGAATTATTTATATATTTAAAGTCCTTGTCCAGTAATTTTGCTGAAGCAACAAATATAAGAGACATGTATTCTGTTTTTGTATAACCATTTTTTATCAAAAGTCTATAACTTTCTCTCATTAATCTTTTTATTCGATTTCTTTTAACTGCACGCTTATGTATTTTTTTACTCACGACAAAGCCGACTTTTGCAGGTAAATCATTTTCTTTTCGTTTACCTGCAAACAGAGTTATTCCGTCTTTATGAAAGACTTGCCCTGTCCTGTATGTGGCGGCAAATGCCGAACGTTTTTTTAGTCTGTATTCTTTTGGCAGCATAACAAAATAATACAGCCCATATTTTTGTTTGTAAAGTATTGTAACAATTTTCTTATTTTTATTAAAGTTTTCATATAAAAATGCCGTAAATACATTTGTAAGGAGTAATAAAACATGTCAGATGAAGAAGAATTTCAAGTAGAAAAGAATGATTCGGGGGAATCAGAAGAAAATGAGCAAGTACAGAATTCTCAAGGCAGAAAAGTAATTGATGAAGCAAATTATCGAATAAGAGCACCAAGAGAAAAAGGCCCTACTGCAGTAGGAAGAGGCGGAGACCCTCTTTTTAGAAGAATAAATGCAACAAGAGAACAACTTATTGAGCTTATGGAAGAAACTCAAACCGTTCAAGATTGGGTTCAACGAGAAACTTGTAACAATGTTGCTTTGGCATGTTTAGATAATGAAAACTTAAAAGAAATTTATTTTCAAATAAAAGATGGTTTTGGAGAATACGGAAGAATTTCATTAATGGGATTCAAAACACCGGGCGGAGTAGAGATTCCTCGTTTAAAAGTATATGATACAAACGGTGAAGTATTGGAAGTTCTAACAGGGCCTATGGCAATTGATGAAATTAATAAAAGAGCTCTTGCTTATAAATCTTCCCAACAAAACGGATATGAAGCTCTGGGATTTGCTGATAAAGAAGAAGGTATTATAGAAGAAGCGATTGCAGATTATTCAGGTAATCCTGATGATTACGGCAATTAAAAAATTAATTACCTGAACGTTTTAAGATAATGCCGTTTAATTTACAGAAAGATGTAAGTACGGAAAGCTCTTCTTTTATCTTTCTTTGCAGGTGAGGTAATTCTGTTACTATCGGGACATTTTTTGCTTCCTGAAACATTTTTAGAGCTTGTTTTATATAATTACCCCTTAACGAAGACTTCGGAAGAGCAAGTTCTTGGTATAATTTTGCGTACTGTATATATGAATTAACAAGAAGATGCTCTAATCCAAATTTTTTGGATATAAAAATAGCTTTTTCTATATAAACTTTTGCGGATTCAAAATCTTGTTTTGCGACATAAATTTCACCTAAAAGCTTGTTAAACATTGCTATAAATAAGTAATTGTTGATATTAGCTCCCTGAGCTATATCTAGCGCTTTATTTGCAATATCCATGGCAAATTGTGTACCTTTTGTTATAAGTCTTATTTCTGCGATTATATACCAAGACAATAAGACTCCTGTTGCAATTTTTTCCTTTGCAAAGTAGGAAACTTGTTCTTCTAGAATTGATAATGCTTTTTTATTTTCATTTTTATCCATTAAAATCTTTGCTAGAAGAGTTTTTGCAATATTTTTAGTGAATAAATCATTTACATTATTTGCGTATGCAACAACATTAAACAATTCCGTATACAAATTATCATAGTTCTTAACCAAGAATTTATTTAATATATCTATGAAATTCCATCTTGAGACAATAAATTCGTCCATGCTGTCAAGAGAAAATTCCTTTAGCATATCATCAAGAATTGTTTCTGACGTCTTTACGTCTCCTTTTATCGTATTAGCTAGAGCAAGTGCCAGTCTTGTTTTACAAAGAATTAAAGGCTCTGTGATTTTATTCTTTTCAACTATATCAAACAGAAGCTTTATTATGTCAAACATCCTGATATCACCTTGAAAAGTCAGAGCTTCGGCTAAATCAAAATAAATATTTAACCAGGTATCAAAAAAATCTTTTAAAGAAATTACAGGTGTATTTTTCTTCCCTAAATATTTTTCGAAGGCAGGGATTATTTCTGTATCAACCAGGTTCACAACCTGTCCGTAATTACCCAATCGAAGCAGCGGATTCACTTCTCTGGATTTAATCAGAACTCTTTCCAGTTCCATGTCATCAGGAATCTTGCTTAAAACATTGTCAACGCACTCAATTACTCCCCAATAATTTCCGGTTTTCATTGCAACGGATGCTAAGTAGCCTAAAAGTTCTATGTGCTCATTAATATCTGTATCTTCCAACATCATAACAGCATTTTGCAAGTATTCGAATGAGGATTCGCTATCTATTGGTTCAAGCAATTTACCGACTCTTGTATAAATATTCTTTTTAACATTTTGGTAAAATGGACTGTTTTTAAACTCAATAAGCTTTAAAGCTTGTTTTTGAGAGATTATATATAAACCTATATCTCCTATGTAAGAAGCATGTTTCATTAAAAGAGTCCATATTTCAAAAGCTTGATCATTATTATTCAGCTTTTGAACAATGTACCCGATTAACGCTATTGAAGTTTGTTTATATCTGCTTAAAATATCAAATAATTGGTTCATAATTTCTTCAAAAGAATTATCATTTTTTACAATTGAAGCAATTATTTTCCAAATCTCGTTACTTTTGAATTCGAAAGACAAATTATTAACCTGATTCAAATAACCTTTTTCAACTAAATTTTCTATAATTCTCTCAAATTCTTTTTCTTCATTATTGTCAAAAAATTCCAACATTGCAGGATAGAATTTTGAGCCTAATGTTGAAAAGGCAACAAGCATTCTGTATGATTTTAAATCTTCTTTTTTTAGTATATGTAATCTTGTTTTGATTAAATTCTCTATTGTGTTGCAGGATTGATAGGTCAAGCCGTTTCTAATAATGTCTTTACGATGCATAATAATTTGTTCGATAAAAGAAGGATTACCTGCGGATAATTTTATAACCGATTTAAGGAAATCATTACCGGCATTTATGTCAGAATATTGTGCAACCATTGCTTCAGTTTGATTGTTTGAGAATGGTGCCAGTGATAAATCGGTATAACTTTCTTCTTTTAAATTCGGAGAAGAAATAAATACCATACCCGGTTTTGATGTTCTGGATATAATTATAAACTTACTTCTATCTAATATATATTCATCTTTTAATAGTTCTTTTAAAAAATCAAAAGACATGCTATCAATATATTCGAAATTGTCAATAACAAAAATAGCTTTAACTTTTTCAATTATGGTCATAAACACTTTTTTCATAATGTTAAAAGTTCTTGCTTTATTTTTATAGATATTTTCATAGTTATCAGTATTTTCCGGATAAAAAATATTTAATAAATCGAATATTTCGGAATTGGAAAGTGTCGGAAAATCCTGTTTAAAAAATTTTAGGGAATTATTTCTTAATTGTCTTGTATCTGAACAAAAATTATTAATGTTAAAAAAGTTTAATAATAAATCTTGAAAATATCCCAGAGGTGATAATTGTGTTACTTGGGTACAAGAAGAAGATAACCATATTAGCTTAGAACTTTTTAAGTCATTTATTACATATCTCAGTACTAAATTCTTACCGTAACCGCTTGGTGCTGTTAACGTAATTATTTTTGTATCTAAACTTTTTATTTGTTCAATAAGTTTTTGTCTGACTTTTTGCTGTGAATTCATATCAGGAGAATACTTAGGTGCTGAATTTTGAATTTGTGATGAAAATTCCTCATTGCACTTTCTGCAGTTTTTAGCAGTAGGAACGTTTGCCGCACCGCACTTTGAACATATTTTTAACAATATTTTGTGACAGCCGGAACACTCTACAGCTGTTATTGGATTTACCGTACCGCAAGATTTACAAACAGACGCAACTTTCGCTCCGCAAAAGTCACATTTTAGAACATTATTTGAAATTTCTTTTTTACATTTAGGACATTGCATTCTGCATTATACCTACACTAAAGCCGTAATTTCATTCAATGCATCAACAACTTTATTTGCATCTATATTTAATTCTACAGCAATATCTAAAATTGTTTTATTTTGTTTAAATCTTAAATCAAAAACTTTGTCAATTTTCAGTTCCGGCCTGTCGTATTTTAATTTATCCAAAGATTTTGATAATTCGACTGTATCCACAAAATTCTCATTATCTTTTTTTGCATAATTAAATACGGAATAATCTACGGATTTAAAATCATTGTCTTTTTCTAATGATGATGGACTATTTTCTGTTTCAATGATAGAAGTACTTTCCAAGTCATCAATTACAAAGTTTTCTTCCAGAACATTCTCTTCAACATCAGGAATAACATCTTCAAGCTCTAAGAAATCTTCTTGTTGAACCAATTGAGGCTGTTCTGATATTATTTCAAATTCTGAATTGCTTTCATCATTAGAATTAATGTATGAATCATCTTCTAAAGCAGGTAAATCATCTGTTAAATCAATAGATTCATCCGTAATATTTATGTCATTCTCTGTTAATATATTTAATGAGTCATTTTCTAACGTATCTTCTAATGTAAATTCATTTGTTACGGGTTCATCTTCCGCATCCAAAGATAAATTATTATCATTTTCATAATACTCAGGAACATTTTCTTCTACTAATTCAAAATCAGCAATTTCGTCGGTATTTGTGTTACTGTCAGGATTTTCATATTCTTCAATAGAATTGCTATTATTGTTTTCTATGAGTTCAAAGGATGATTCTTCTGCATTGTCGAAAAATTGTTCTTTAAATTCCTCTTCGGTGTTGTCTTCCGGTAACTCAGAAACAATTTCTAATTCACTTGTTTCATTTGCTTCATTTTTAGTATCTTCTAATATTAATTCTTCTTCAATTTTTTGCGGTTCTTCAACTTCTATTTCATTAAAGTCTTCAATTTCTGATACTTCTGAATAATTAATTGAACTATCTTCTTGAGTAGAACTTAGTTCAGGTACTACATTTTCTTCGGAAACTTCTTCCATTGTATTTATGGATTCTACTGGAATCTCTTCAATAAATTCTCCTTGAATTTCTTCTGATTCAGGTGCAATAACTGTTTGATCCGCATCTTTATCTTTTGTTGATTCGGTTTCAGGTAAATTTATCATTTTATCTACAAGTTCTTTATTTACCTCTGTCTTTTTGTCAGAATGGAATATCGAATCTACAAATTCTTGTGTGCTGGCAGGCTTTTGAATAGGCTCTTCTTTCTGAAATCCTAGTTTTTTAGGAACAGTAATAATAGATGTTGCAGCAACTTTATTAATATAAGAGACGATAACCTCTTCATCTTCTACATTATTAATTACAGATTCTGAATGCAGATATACATCATCTATTAAGTCTTCCAATATAGGTTCGAAACCCGGAAATTTTCTGTGATTTCGTATTGCATTTTCTATAATTGTATAATATTTATTTGCTCTATCCATAGCATCCTTCTTATAAATTAATTATCAAAACAGGGTCGCCTTGAAGTTTCCCGAAAATATCAGTTGTGCCGCTTATATCGCTCTTTAAAACGTTATTAACGGTTTTTAATATTATATTATCAATTGAACTTTCTCCGCTTGATTTTATAAAACCTACAGCTTCAAACTTTCTGGTGTCTTTATTATATTTTACTTCTACTAATATTTTATTTGTTATCGGAATTTTATTTGTAAGCATCAAATCTGATTTTAAGTTTAATTGTATTATTTTACCTAACTTTATTAAAGATCTTTTTGCTGCAGTGTTTGTTATGTATCCGTCAGGAACTTCCCAATCTACCTTTAAATTGGCAACGATAACAGATGCATTGAGGTTTTGTTCTATAGCAGGAATTTCTACTGAATTACCGATATTTTTATCATTTTCTTTGTTTACTTTTTCAACTGTTTCTACGGGCATCGCATCCGGTTGTGAAGCTACTTCTTCTTGTTTTACAGGTTCTTCTATGTTTAATTCTTCTTCGTTCTGTATTGATGAATCATTTCCTGAATTTGAATTAAAATAATTATAACCGTAATATCCTCCGTAACCAAGTAATACAATAAAAAGTATTAATCCTAAAACAGATGTTAAAGGCGATTTTTTGTTTTTATTTGTTACAATATTTTTGGGGGATTCTTCTTCGTTTGCTTTTTCGTATAAAGTATTTATATCTTCGTTCTCATCGCTGCTTTCATCCATAACATTTTCCAAACTTGGAGATACTTCAGTCGAATAAACCATGTTATCGGTATTTTCCAAATCGGACTCACTTATTGAATCATATTCTAAATCTTCTGTAATAGATTCTTTGTCATCAGAAGATTGCTCTAATGGCATATCTGTTATTAAATCATCAAAATCATCTTCAATGCCATTGAATTCTTGCTCTATAAGTGACGATTCTTGCGGAGTATTCTCTTGTAAATCCATTTTTACAGAAGAAAACGCTGATTGGGCACTTATTATCTTAAGCAATTTATATCTTGCTTTTTTTGAAGTTAAAAGTTTTTTATACAATTCATACTTATTTTGAATTGAATTGTCAATCAATGAATATAATTCAATATCTTCTACATCTTCAATTATTACATTACTATCAAAAGAATTTTCGACGTCATATATTGAATTTAGCGATTCTACGTTTACAACGTAATTATTTGAAATTTCATTAGTAATATCAACATCTTTTGGTTTAATAAAACCAACAACTTCACCGGAAGATAAATCAGGAGTAACTTTGATAAACATATATGCCACCGGCAGTATATTATTATCAAAATGAGATTTAGGTACGCTTAATTCGTTATCATTGAAGAATAATCTTACATCTATATAGTTTCCGTTTACATAAATATCAGAAATATCAATATCTTCTAATATGCTGCTTATATTGTGTAAACTATAATCGATGTCTACATCATACTTTTCATCAAAATATTTTGCAGCTATATTACATGCCAGAACATTTGCTACAGAGCGATTTCTTGTATCTTGATTATCAATACTATTACATACGTCCTGAGCGATTTTTATATCATTTTCTTCTATTAAAATTTTATCAGTAACCACCTAACACTCTCCCATGCTCAACTAAATGATATCATACATTATACAAAAAAGCTATCTCGTTGTAAAACTTCATAATTAGATAGAATTGACATTTATTAATTTATTATTAAACCAAATAGTGGATATTTAAAAAATATAATAAAGATTTATCAATTTTATTCGTTTGTATAATCAGAAAGGCAAAAACATGTTTTCATCAATGATACAAAATTTACTCTCCTCCGGCGGTCAAGCAAACGCTATGCAAAGAGCTGTACAAATGAATAATTATATAAACAAATATAATGATCAGTGGGTTCCGGTGAATCAAAATTCAAAACCGGAGGTAGGTTTTAATACAGTTTTACAAAAAAGTGCGGGGGTGAAATTTGGTGAGTTACTATCAAAACCTGCTGTTACAAAAGTAAGTGCTAATATATATTCAACACAGGCAGAATCATCAAAAACACTGACTCCAAGAGAAAAAATTAAAAATCTTGTTTCAAAAGTTTCTCAAAAACATGGCGTAGATGAAAAGCTTGTTAATGCCTTGATAAAACAAGAATCAGGTTTTAACCCCAATGCGAAATCAAAAGTAGGTGCAATGGGATTAATGCAATTGATGCCGTCAACCGCAAAAGGACTTGGAGTTACAAATCCTATGGATCCGGAGCAAAATGTTGAAGGTGGTGTAAAGTATTTAAAATCAATGCTTAATAAATACAACGGTAATATAATTCTTGCTCTTGCAGCTTATAATGCCGGTCCCGGTGCTGTTGATAAGTACGACGGAGTTCCGCCATACAAAGAAACACAAAACTATGTAAAATCAATTTTGGCAAACTATCTTTGATTAATGTTATTAAACATCAATTTTTAGTTTTTGTGAGTTTCTTTGTTCACGTTCGCGGTCTTCTTTTTCGTGAATTCTTCTTGTATTGCGGTACGTAAGTCTTGGAATTGCCCATCCTAAGATGTATGGAGAAATTATGAATGTAGTTAACAGTGCCGGTACGCTGTTTAGTCCGCGGGCAAATGTTGCAATTTTATTCTTACCGCCTTTAGTTGCAGTTTTCATTACTTTTTCAATCATGCTATCAATGTTCTTTTTCTCGACCTTATCAGAATTGGTAAGTTTTTTAGTGTGTTCTTCAATATTTTCAATAAACGAAGTTATTCGTTTATTTTTTTCTTCTTTAGTTAGACCTTTTAATGAATTTAAATCTAAAGTTTGAGCATTGAATAAAGATTTATAGTTTTCTGATTTAGAAATGATTTTTTCCAAATCACCGCCGTTATTATTAATAAATTTACAGAAATTGAGCATTTTTTCTTTAGAATTTATACCGTCATAAAGTGCAGTCAACTCTGTATTTGTGAGGACATGCGCTTTGCTGTATGGATTTAATAAATCTAATTTTGTTTTTAAGCCTGTTTTTGTTCGGTCTTTATTCATCAGTACAAAACCGGATTTATTTTCATAAGATGTTACACAAGCTCTCGTTGCCATTGGAACAACGAAAATAACAGCAAGAGATGACGTAACGTCACGAAGTAAAATCTCCCACAATTCAGTTAAGTCTTTTTTCCCGTCTTCGTCTACCTGGGCTCTGTTATATGCTCTGAGGCCTCTTGGAGTTAATAAACCAAATAATGACAGCCCGGCCATAAGTGTTTCTGTAAAGTTATGTCCGTTATATTCAAGTTGAGAGGACACAAAATCGCTTTTATTTTTATCAACACTCTTTCCGATAGCTTCTATAATGGTTTTATTTTTACCTTTAAATGCAGGATTTTCATTTTGTTTTGTTATTTCTTGATTTTCCGGATTTTGTTTTCTTGCTCCTGGAGCTGTATTGCTTCTGGCATATATTTTAGGCAAAACTGACAGTACTCCAAGAGTCGAAGCTACAAGAGCAATTGTCGTAAGAACCCGCTTTCCTAATGCTTTACATTTAATGCTTTCCGCCATAACTTCATTTAAATGTTCAAGTTTCTTATTTGCTGTTATTGCATCTTCCGCATATTTTGTCATACCGTCAAATGTTTTAATTGTATCAAAAACTTTTAAATTATCCGTTGAAGAATTACCTAATTTAATTCTTCCAAGTATTTCCAAATCACTGCCGGTTGAGTATTTAAGTTCATTTATATATTGCTTGATATTATTAAAGCATTCGCTTTTGTATCTTGCCTTTCCTCTGAATTTTTTCAATTTTGCGTCTTTTGGAATATTCTCAATATTATTCAACTGTTTTAATATATATTCGACAGATTCTTGTGAAAAATTTTCTTTTCCTAAAGTATCTTTTAATATTTTTTCTACATTTTTTTTATAAAATTCTTGTTTAAATTTTTCAGGATTTTTTAATAAAGTTTCATCAAAATTTTGTTCGGAAATCATTTCTTTAAGACTGTTTCCGTATCGTTTAATAAGTTCGGAATTCACACTCGTTGATTTTCCGAATTTTGCTGCAGCAAGTAATCCAAGCGGAGCGACTGCCATCATCATAGGTCCTGTTAATCCCTCTCTTCCGAGAACTTCAAATCCTTCTTGTACGTTATATTCTCCGGTGACTTCCTTGTCTCGTAAAAATCCTGCAACACTTCTCGGAACAGTCATTCCGCAAAAATCCTGAATCAAAAATGATGTTAAAAATCCCCCGTTTTCTATACCGTTCATTATGTATCCGGAACTATTCAGCGCTCCTGTTATACCGGCTGCTTTAAAAGAAGGTGATGCTGCAGCATTATGTTCCGCATTATCTGATTGCGGATTATGGTAAATATTTATAATATTGTTTTTAGAATTTATTTCCAAAACAAAAAACCTTTACTTACAATACGACCTATATTTATATAAAGTATTTTTAATTTAAAAAATTGACTTAATTTTAATTTTTGTAACAATTTTGTCACAAACTGGCAAATTAAATTTTTAGAAGTTATATTACATTGTGAGGGTATTAATTTATAGGTTACAAAATACCCTTAACATGAGGTCTCATAGTGGTAGATAATCGTGCAGCAGGTTTTTACGGTATAGGCGGTGCTTTTAATTTTAAAAGCGGCGATCCTTCGGGAACTGCGGCAAAAATGAGTCAGGAAAAATACGGTTCAGAAGCTATGTATTTGCCGCCGGCAGAAGGAGATGACGAAGATCCGAATGGTTATAATCAGCCTTTTGTTGACAGAAGTGCTCTTTTAAGAGCAACTCTTAACTCTCTTGCAATGTCAAATGTTGCATCCGTTTTGAATGCCAATAAACGTAAGAAAAATATTAAAGATATTTTAGATTCCGATGAATCTGATATTGAGGAATCGGAAGATGAAAATGATGAAGATAAGAATGATAAAAAACATATTAATAAAATCAGACAAGAGGGTGATATTTAACAGCTCGTTTATACTATATGTCTTTTTTATTATTTTATAGTATAATGTTCTCTGGATTTGAGGAGTAAAATATGTCAGTAGAAACAATTAAGACGGATAAAAACAAGTTTTCATACAGAGAACCAAGTTTTTATAATAAATGGAGAAATTTCTTTCAATTCTTGGTTACTCATATTTTTTATATGATTCGTTTTAAGCTTGTATATAGGTTAGAAGTTATAGGAAAAGAAAACATACCAAAAGATAACAATTATATAATTGCTGCAAATCATTTATCGACATTAGATCCGCCACTTGTTTGCGGAGTAATAGACAGGCGAGTTGCTTATATGGCCAAAATAGAGCTATTTGATAACCCGTTTCTGAGATGGTGGCTAGATTGGCTTGGAGCTTTTGCAGTCGATAGAGAAAAATTAGGTGTATCTACGATAAAGACGGTAAAAAGAATAAAAGAAACAGGCTGGGTTCTTGGAATTTTTCCTCAAGGGACCAGACAGCTTGACGGTGAAATTAAACATGTCGCAAAAGGTTTCGCAACAATAGCTAAAAGCACAAAATGCGGAATTTTACCTATTGGAATAAACGGAACTGAAGAAACAAAAAGAATTCCGTTTACAGGCAAAATTGTTGTTAAAATCGGAAAATTAATTCCTTATTCAGATAACATTGATGAAATGGTTGATAATTGGGGCAAAGCAGTAGAACAGCTTACCGGATTTAAATATGTTCCGGAAATCGAGCATGAGTGTGTGTAAAGGATAAAGATAGATGCGTAAAGAAAAAAATTATAACAGAAGGACTGAAAAAGATTATGGTTTTTTAAGAAGATTTTATTACCAAACCTTTGTTTGGTTTATAGTTTTTACGACAGCTAAGCTTATGTATAATTTAAAAGTAGAAGGAAAAGAAAATGTTCCGAAAACTTCACGTCTCATATTTGCCGGTAATCATGTTTCATACTTAGATCCGCCTTTAATATCTTATGCAACAGGAAAACTAATTGCTTATATGGCTAAACAGGAACTATTTAGTGATAAAAGTAAACTTTTAAGATTTTTAGTTCATTCGCTAGGTGCGTTTGCAGTAAATAGGGAAAAACCAGAAATTGCAACTTTTAAAACGGTAAAATCTATTTTTAATACGCCATGGTCACTTGGGATATTTCCACAAGGTAAAATATATAAAGAGCATGAATTATCGCATGTTCACAAAGGATTTGTATTATTTGCAAAAAAGTTTAAAGCTGATATTGTACCTGTTGGGGTCTGTGGATTTGACGGATATGCAAAAAAAATATTTGAAAAACACATGACAATAAAGATTGGTAAACCAATATCATACCAGCTAGGCGAAGATGAAATTGTCAAAGAATGGATAAAACAAATCTGTGAACTCACAGGTTATGAAGATAAAACAAATATTGAAGAAAAGGATATCGTAAATATTTGTTAAGACAAATTTAATAAATAGCAATTTTTTATATTTATAAGTTTTACATCAGTTAGAAGGTACATAATAATGAATATCATAAATATTTCCCCATTATTAACATGCAAAAATAATACATTTGTAAGTAAAACAAATGAAAAATTTAATGTACCTACTAAACAATTCGGATTGGTGATGGCAGCACCATTAAGCTGTGATACCGTAAATTTTAAAGGTGCTGTTAATACTAATAAAACATTGGGAGATTTGGCGGATGCCGTTACAAGATTACTTGCAAAACAAATAAGAGATATATATAAAAAGCCGCATGAAGATATGTTAAAACTAATAAATAATAATTATGGTGACTTGTTTGAAAAAGGACTAATTGAATTAAAAAAAAGAATTAAAAAGGAATTTTCAATACAGGAAAAAACAACATCGATTGGTGTTTTATCCAAAAATGAAATTCTGAAAAATATGCAGGATATATCAGGCTTTGCATTTTTACTTGATGACGGGCGTGCATTTCAACAGTTTTTAACAAGAACTGCTAAACTTGTAAAAAGCAAAGAATTTAGTGTTGTAGATATGGAATACTATAGAATTCCTCCGAAATTAAAAAGAGGTAAGGTTGTTGAATCGTATGATTCATTGAATGCAAACGGAATTCAAAAACTAGGTAATATTGTTGATGAAGTTAATCAATCAGAAAAACCAATTTTAAATGAAAAACCAAGCCCTGCCGGTTATTCAGGATTGCATATAACAATAAAAGATAAAAACGGCTTATATCATGAGTGGCAAATCATGACGAGAGCAATGTGGAATTTAAAAGAAATTGAAAATTTATATTATAAAATGAAAGAAGGAAAAGCTATTGATCCGAAATATAGCTATATTGAAGATGTTTTATCCGGGTTAAAACCGCTTTCTGAATATGCAACAGAAAAAGAAAAAAATTTGTATAAAGTGTTTAAAAATAAAATCAAACAATATACTTTGGAAGCATACAAAGAAAGGTTAAAGCGTCCGTTCGAGAACAGAATGGAGTTTTTAAAACCTTCTGATCCTGAGATTGCAAAGTATGATTTCAATAAAATTGCGAAGTTAAAAGAAGCTTGCGATGGAATGACCGAATAGAATTGTATAGGTTAATAAATTGTATACAGAATGTTTTTAAAATCTTCGTATGTTGAATCGGCAGTCAAAGAAATTCTCAGTCGAGAACTTCCGATTGGGACGGTTGGGGGACGTATGGCAGGGATATAATATCCCATAGCAAAGAGTTTTTCTGATATTTTAATAGTTTTTTCGTTATCTCCGATTATGATAGGAATTATATGTGAGTTGCTTGGTGTAATTATGTTTTTTTCTTTTAACAAAGCATGTGTTTCTGATACCAATTGCTCCAATAAGGCTTTTCTTTGTTTAATATAGTCAAGTTTTTCTGTCAAAAGCCAATCGGTCCATGCAATATTAATCGGCGGAATTGAAGTGGAAAAAATAAATGAGCGCGATTTATTTATCAAATAATCAATAATGTCAGCATTTGCTGTACAAAAAGCGCCGAATGAACCTATAGCTTTTCCGAATGTTGCGGTTATAATATCAACGTCTTTTCCGTAACTCATTCCGGCAATAGTATTTCCACAAGCGCAAAAAGCGTGCGCTTCGTCAATCATAAGCAAGCAATTGTATTTATTTTTTAACTCAACAAGTTTATCTAAATCAGCAATATCTCCATCCATTGAGAATACTGATTCTGAAACGATTAAAGCTCTATTATATTTGTCTCGTTTGGTTTTTAAAATATTTTCAAGATGATTATAGTCAAAATGTTTAAATCGATAAAAATCTCCGTCAGAGAGTTTCATTCCGTCTATTATACTTGCATGATTCAGCTTATCGGAAAAGACTACGTCACCTTTCTTTATTAAAGCAGAAACTACACCTAAATTAGCTTGATACCCGGTGTTGAAAATTAAAGCAGCATCTTTATTAAAAATTTTCGAAAGAGTTGTTTCTAAACAGGTATATTCCTCTGATGTTCCTGTTAAAAGTCTGGCGGAAGCTGATGACATGAGAGAATTATTAGATTTTAAAAATTCGTGTTTTAGATCTTCTTTTGTACTTATCCCTAAGTAATCGTTGGATGCAAAATTAATAAATTCATTTCCTCCAATTATAACTTTTCCGTCTTTCTTAGTGGTGATTTTAGGGATTTCCCGAAATTGACTTTTTAACCTTAATTCATTTAACTCTTCGTGTATAGACTTCATATTCTTATACTAGCATAAACAGAGCAGATTCGGAGTTCAAAATTATATAACAATTTCATCTATATATATGATAGTGTTTTTACTAAAAAATATTAAAATAAAGTGAGAGATGTTTTAAGGTACATGGATGGACGAGAATATTTCATCTTACAATAAAATTAAGCGTGTGACGAATGAAGAACTTGCCGAAATGTGGGCAAGATATTTTGCTGACCACGATAACAAAGAATTGCGTGATGCTTTAATTTTGCAATATATTTATCTTACAAAATATGTAGTAGGACGTGTTAAGGTTGCCCTTCCGCCGACATTTTCGTT
>CADBPN010000043.1 GCA_902796585.1 uncultured bacterium | reverse complement strand
CTGCGACCTCCCTGATTAATTAATTTTTTCTTTTTGTTAATTTCATTTTCTTTTTCTCTTTGATTGCGAAGCAAAGAGAAAAAGAAAATGAACCAAAAGAAAAAGAGAAACACGCGATTAAAAAACAACCACTATGCCCTAACGGGCATTTTGATTAAATGGTTGGTTCGGCAGAAGCCGAATCTTTTACGCTCACTAAACACTTTATGTATTTTGATATTTGTTTTCTTATTGCTAACACTTGCCGTTAACGTTCGCGGTACAAGACTTGCATGTTTATTATAGAGACATAAAAATAAAAATAGTTAATAAAAAAGGCAGGTGTTTTTTACCCGCCTTTTATCTCTGTTATTATAAAATTTTATTATTGACCGAATGCCCATTTTGCAGCAGCACCGTTAGGAATTGCAAAGGAACCTCTAAGTCTTACACCGAATTGGTCTCTGATTACACGATTAACCTTGTTGTTACATACATCTGCTTCACCTTCATCATCTACGTTGCTAGTTGAGAGTAAAGCTGATTTTGGATTTGTGCCGCAATTTGATAGTGTATTTGGAGCTTTCAAACCGTTAACATCATATATGACTGGTATACCATAAACTAAACCGTCATCCATAATTTTATCATTTTTCTGTTTTCCGTTTGTTGTTGTTGAAGTTGCATTTTTAGGGAATATGAGAGCAGCGCCGTCTCTGAAAAATACTGTGTAATTATCGCTGCTGGTATGCATTTTTGCATTGTGTTTTGTACCGTTATCTGTTTTTGTAAAGTCTACGTTTGCTCTGTTTGCAAGTAATCCGAATAACGATTGTTCACCATCTTTTGTTACATCAGATTCGTCAGATAATGTAGCATAGTTGAAGCCTAAAATAACTTCATTCATCTGAGCTGCTTCAGTAAGTGTGTTAATACCTTTCTTTAAACCTGTAACATATTGTTGTTCACCAGTGTTTGTCATCAATGCCGGCAATGTTAATGTAGCAACGACACCAATGATAGCCAAAGTAATCAAAACTTCAGCAAGAGTAAAACCGTTCTTCTTCATCATAATATTCCTTTCTCTTCTTGTACTTAGAAATTAGCCTTCTTCTATTCTCATTTTAACAAACTACGAAATAGCTGTCAATTGGAAAAAGCCAAATGTTAACCAATATTTAGTTTTTTAAACGAAGTTTAAAAAAATGAAAAATTTTAGTTACTTTTTTTACATATCTTTACAACGCTATTTGTAAATGTTAAAAATATGAAGTACGGTAGTTAGAAATTGAATGTATTATAAAAGGAGTACAAAATGAAGATTCTTGTAGGAATGTCCGGTGGAGTTGACTCGACAGTAACGGCACTGATGTTAAAACAGCAAGGACATGAAGTTATAGGCGCTACTATGGCTATCTGGGGCGATAGAGGCGTAAAAACACAACTGCAAGAAAAACTTTCGGCAAAACATGGAGCATGTTTCGGACCGGACGAAAAAGAAGACATTGAATCCGCAAGAAGAGTTGCGGAAGAAATAGGAATACCGTTTTATGTATTTGATTGCGCGCAACAGTATGAAGAAATTGTTTTAGACAACTTTAGAAAAGAATACTTAAGCGGTCATACTCCGAATCCTTGTATTTGGTGTAATTCATTAATAAAATTTGATGTTTTGCCGCGTTTAGCAAAAGCTAACGGAATTGACTTCGATAAGTTTGCAACAGGACACTATGCAAGAGTAGAACGGTTAGAAAACGGCAGATTTATTGTAAAAAGAGGTATAAATCCTAAAAAGGACCAGTCTTATTTTTTGTATCGTTTACGACAAGAACAACTCAAAAATATTATTTTACCGCTCGGAACTTATACAAAGGAAGAAATTCGGGATATAGCAAAACAAAACGGCTTAACCGTTGCAGAAAAGCCGGATTCTCAGGATTTCTACTACGGGGATTACAACGAACTTCTAAATGTAGAAGAAAAAGAAGGAAATATTGTAAACTTGGAAGGAAAAATCTTGGGTAAGCATAAAGGTATATGGAACTATACAATAGGACAGAGAAAAGGTGTCGGAATTTCATCAACAGAACCTTTGTATGTTATAGAATTAAGAAAAGATTCAAATGAAGTTGTAATAGGGCCAAAAGATAAAACAATGAACGATACTCTTGTTGCAGAAAATTTGAGTTGGATTGTTGAACCCAAAGAAAAATCATTTAATTGTCAAGCGAAAATTCGTTCTACACAACAGCCGACAGAGGTAAATGTAACTGTAGAAGGGGATAAAATTATTGTAAAATTTGATGATATGCAAAAATCAATTGCAAAAGGTCAGTCGGTTGTTTTATATAATGAAGATACAGTCCTTGGCGGCGGAATAATTTCCCAAATCAAATAGTTTGCAAGAATGTTTTTTTGTAGTACAAGTAAGTTATAATGTTGAAAGTAACAAGTGTATCGCCAATCAAAACAATATCAAGTATACAAAAAGGGCTAAAAAGAAAAAGTCCTGGTATTTGCAAGTCTTGCTATACAATACCGGATTTCCGTCAAGAAAGTCCTAGTGGAAAACAACCAAAAACCAGAGTGTTTGAGTGCATTTCTAACGGAAAACAAAAAGAGTTTAATAATCTTATTCGACATTTCGGACTCGATATATTTTTCCAAAATGCAAAAGATTGCGGTTACGCTTCTGATGAGCTTGCAGATTACATAATAGATTTGCAAGCCGGACTGTCAAATGTTAAAGACAAAAAAATAAAAGAATTTGTTGAAGAGAAATTCTCAGATGCAGATAAAATGGACATGTTTTTGAACGATTATGACTGTTTTGAAGAACTTCAAAATGCCGGCGATGTAGTAGACGCGTATAATGAACTAAACGGAAATTATATGAGTTATATTCGGTATGATTATTCCAATTGTGTAAATCTCTATCCGATGTTTCATCCGGCAAAAGACTATTTAGACTTCAGTGTTCGATATGGAGACAAAAAGTATTGGCAGCCATGGTTTACAAGACTTGAAAGAGATATTGATTTCCCTAAAAAATGCAAAAATTATATGAATAAAGATTTTATCAATTCTCAAAAAGTATTTGCTTTAGAGCGTGTTTGTGAAAAATCTCCCCAAATTGCAGATTATTTGTACCAAAATTATTACCTAAAAAAACTCAGAATTCCAAAGGAAGAAAAACAAATTATGCAGGAAATTTTTGATAAGTATGGCTGCAAAATTATTCTTTCTGCAAAAAGTGATTGTAGAAAAGGTTCTTTGAATTTTATTAAACGCGAATTTGAAGCTTGGCACAAGGCGAGTGAAGGAGTTGCAAAATATCCGATATTGCTGAATTGTAATAAAATTGATCATACAAAAAATTCTGATGCAAAAGCTCATGTTGATACCGAAAATAAAATAATGAGAATTCATGGGATGGATGATTATTCTCTTAAGTCATTAAGGCATGAAATGATTCACTTGAATGACCCTTATGTGAATTATTCGTCGTTTTATGACAGACATAAGCACATTGCAGATTTAACAAATGAGATTATTGCTTCAAAAGTTGTAAAACCAAGGAAACATGAACGGGAATGTGTATTAGACTTTGATAATTGTAAGTATAGAGAAGAATTGCTGGACGCCGGTGCCACTCCTTCCGGTGTTGAATATGCTTATACAAACAGAAAAGAACTGCTCGCGGTTGCAGGTTCTTGTGATACTTCAAAATTCTCAGAACAGTTTAAAAAAGACTTAGTTACATTAGGGTTGCCGGAATATGTATTTAAGCTTCCGCTTTTTGATCTTGATATCAGTTGGTTTGTAAGCTGTATGGAAGATATACATAAAATGTATCCGGAAGAAAAAGATTACAATAAATTGGCGAAGTATTTAAATCAAATATCAAGATTACATGAAATGTATCAATAACAATCTTTTTATGATATCATTAAGCAGAAAGGTTT
>CADBPN010000042.1 GCA_902796585.1 uncultured bacterium | reverse complement strand
GATTTTTTTGTTTAAAACTCATTTGACAGAGTATAAATTTATGTATCATATAACTTTAGTTGTACATATTTTATATTTTAGAATAATTAATATAAATTCTAAAAAATAATATTATATTATTATGGAAATTAAAACAAAAGATAATATTTGTATAATAAGGTTGTTAAGTCCAAAAATTGACAAAAGAGAAAGCTTCAGGTTGTTTGAAGAATTAAAAAGTTACGCTGCTTATAATGTTGGTATTGATCTTTCTTTTGTCAATGATTGTACGATTGAGTTTATAGAATGTTTAAAAGAGGTCAGTAATATAAGTCTTTTTAATATTCCGTCAAATATTTTTGTTTTATTTAATTGTATGAATGTGGATAAAATTTGTAATCTTTTTGTATCGGAAAATGATTTTATGACATCATCTCACAGACTTTTAAACAGGAAGTTTGCAGTTGTAAAATAAACTTTTAGTTATTCACAACGATTTATTTCTTTGCTAAAATATAAATGTTATTTTGACGGGGTATTTTATGAAGAAAAGAGTATGTTTAGTTTTATTATCATTATTTATTCTTTCTTCTTGTGCGGTATATTCAGGTGAAAATAATGATTTAAGAACTCTTTTTCAAAATGGTAAATCTTCAATTTTAGGAATAAATATACGAAATTTTAATTCTAAAGATTTAAACGGTAATGAAATAATTGACGAAGGTGAAGAACGCGGAAATTTTATAAATGCAGTTGAGCGACTTGATGAAATAAAAAATATGGGTATAAATACTTTGCATGTGCTTCCGATTACTCCGACCGGTAAATTAAAAGCATTGGGCACAGCCGGTTCTTTATACGCAATATCCGGTTTTACCGAAATAAATACTCAATTAATTGATAAAAAATCCGAATTATCTCCAAAAGAGCAGGCAAAATATTTTATAACAGAGGCTCATAAAAGAGGAATTCGGGTTATTATTGATTTACCAAGCTGCGGTTCTTATGATTTGTTCTTAACAAATCCTGAATTGTTCATAAAAGATGATAAAATGACATCAATTGTACCAACAGATTGGACTGATGTAAGACTGTTAAATACCGGTGATAATTCAAACCTTAATCAGGATTTGATTAATATTCATAAAAAATTTATTGATATGGTATTGGAAATTGGCGCTGACGGAATCAGAGCAGATGTTGCAACAATTAAGCCATATACATTTTGGGTAGAAATTATCAATTATGCACGTTCAAAAGACCCGGAATTTATGTTTTTGGCAGAAGCCTCCGATTCCTGGAGAGAACCTCCGAGCAGATATGCGGAATTTACACCTTATGATAAATTGCTGGAGTCAGGCTTTGACGGATATTACGGAAGCTTTTTTAACCTAAAAGAATGGAATGCAAATCAATTTATAGAACACATTAAATTTAATAAAAAGTTGTTATCTTCTTATTCTGATAAAAAAAATGCAATAATGAGCTTTACTACACATGATGAAATAAGTCCTATTTTAATTCATGGAGAAAAGTTTTCAGCAATGATACCTTGGTTGGAAGCAACTTTACCCTTTAATCCGTATTCAATAGACGGATTCTATAGCGGAGATAGCTATATTTATCCTTGGGCAAATACAGAAGCAAAAATAACAGAAACCGATGACGATTCATATTTTGTTCACAGAGGAAAACTGGATATTTTTAATTTTTCCAGAAAACCTGACGGCAAGAATGAATTCTTAAAAGAAAATTTTAAAAGAGCTTATAAATTTAGATTGGATAATGAAAAGCTTGTAACAGAGGGAGAGTTTGTTCCTCTAAAAATTTTACCTAAAGAATGTTCTGAAAAGGTTTTTGGATATGAAATAGCAAATCCTTATGAGAAAATTATTGTAATAGGAAATCTTGACTTTGATAATTCAAAAGATAGAATAATCGTAAAGCTTCCAAAACTAAAGAAGACTGAAAAAGCCGAAATTATACATGGAAATAATAACATACGAATAAAACCCAAAAAGATATCAACATCTTTAGGAGCCGGAGAAATTATAGTTATAAAAATTAAGAAAGGTTAGATATAGGTATGAAGCAAAAAATTATGTCAGGTATGAGACCAACGGGAAAACTTCATTTGGGACACTATCTTGGAGTAATTGACAATTGGGTAAAGCTTCAAGATGAATATGATTGTTATTTTTCCGTTGCAGACTGGCATGCATTAACAACAAAATATGACAAAACAGAAACTATGAAACAAGATGTTTTAGACGTTGTTATGGATTGGCTTGCAGCCGGTATTAATCCAAATAAAGCCACTATTTATGTCCAATCTCTTGTTCCTGAGACAGCGGAGCTTCATATTTATTTAAGTATGATAACTCCTCAAAACTGGGTTGAACGTGATCCGACATTAAAAGATATGGCAAAAATTCTTAAAACGAAAGAAGGAATGGCTTCTCAAATAAACTATGGTCTTATGGGTTATCCGGTACTAATGACCGCAGACATTTTAACATTTAATGCAGATTTAGTTCCCGTAGGTATAGATCAGGTTGCTCACGTAGAATTAACAAGAGATATCGCAAGAAGATTCAATTATGTATATAATACAGACTTTTTTAAAGAGCCTCAACCAAAGCTTAATAACTGTTCTCTTATATGCGGTTTAGACGGTAATAAAATGGGAAAATCTTTTAATAATGACATTAAAATTTCGGACTCCGAAGAAGTTACTGCGAAAAAAATTATGACCGCAATAACTGATAGAAGCAGAATCAAAAAAGATGATCCTGGGCATCCTGAAGAGTGTGAGGTAGCATTTAAATACTGGAAAATCTTCGGAACAGAAGAAGATGTCGCTCAAACAAGATGTGAGTGTGAAAATGCACAAAGGGGATGTGCTGATTGTAAGCGTAAACTCGGTGCTAAGATAAATGAACGAATGAAAGAGATTCGTGAAAGAAGAAGATACTATGAAGAACATCCGGAGATTGTTAAACAAATTATAGAAGAAGGTTCAGCAAAAGCCAGAACAGAGGCTCAAAAAATTCTTGCAGAAGTAAGAAAGTTAGTAAGAATGTACTAAATTTAATCTCTAAGTTTCACACCTGTAACTTTTGAGATACCCTTTTCTTTTTGAGTAACACCAATAGTACGGTTTGCAGATTCAATCATAGGCTTTCTGTGACTTACTACGATAAATTGAGTTGATTCAGATTGAGATTGAACAATGTGTGCCAGTTTTTCAACATTTATACCATCTAAGCTTGCATCAACTTCGTCAAAAGCGTAGAATGGAGCCGGCATGTATTTTTGAATTGCAAATACAAATGCCAATGCAGTAAGCGCTTTTTCACCGCCTGACATCCCCATAAGTCTTTGTTTCTTTTTGTCTCTTGGCTGTGCTTCTATATCAAGACCGCCTTCAAAAGGATTTGACTCATTTTCTAATATAAGCGTTCCTTCACCGTCTGAAAGTTGGTGGAATACATCTTTAAAGTTTGTATTAATCATATTATATGTTTTTAAGAATGTTTCTTTTTTCAAATCCTCATACCCTTGCATTCTTTCCAGGATTTGTTCCCTTTCTTTTGAAAGAGTATCAATTTGCGTTTTTAATTCTTGTTCACGTGCGGAAACAGCTTCGTAATCCTCAAGAGCTTTCATATTAACGGCGCCTAAATCGTCCATTCGTTTCTGCAATCTCTGTATTTTGCTTGTAATTTCTTCAATTGACATTTCAACAGGAGTTAATTCTCCAATATTAACACCTGCTTGTTCCAGAACAGTTCTTGTCTCTTCTAATTGAGGCTCAAGTTCTTTTCTGCGAGCTTTGAAAGATTCTATTTGTTCAGCAAGTTTTGCTATTTCAGAAGCCTTGATATTTTTTTGTGTTTCCAAGTCAACTAAATCTTTATTGATATCGTCTCTCTGTTTCAAAAGCTCTCCGAGTTTTTCTGTTATTTCTTTTATTTGTTCATCAAGAACGGAAAGTTGTTCGTTAAGACCTTTAATTTCTTCGTTAAACTTGGCTTTATCAAGTTCAAGTTCTTTGTTTGTTGAAATAAAGCGCTCTATTGAATCATTATGAGTTTTTATAGTTGTATTATAAAAATCTATTCTTTGTCTGCAGGCGTCAATTTCGTTATTGGAATTTGCTAAATTCTTTTCATATCGTTTTATTTCAGCTTCGACGCCGGCAGTCTTTTCTTTCAAATCTTTTAAATCAGTTTCATTCATAAGCTTTTCAATTTCGCTTATTTCAGTTTGGACATTTGTCATTTTTTCAGATATATCAACAAGTTTTTCTTCTATCTTATCCAGATTTTTTTCAATTGAAACAATTTCAGGTTCGGTTACTTTTATATACTGATTTATTTCATCAATGTTACTTTGAGTATTTGCAAAACTTGTTTCCATCGTTGTAAGTTCCAGTTTTGCCTTATTAAATTCAGTCATGGAAGAAGAGTTTTTACTTCTCAAATCTTCCATTTTTGTTTCCAAATCAGAGCGTTTTTTGATGAGAGAAGAATACTTATTTTCCATTTCTTTTAATTTTGCTTTATATTCATCAATTTCAGAATCGGAATTTTGAGCAAATTTCAGTCCGGTTTTCTTAACAGAACCACCTGTAATTGAACCGGATTTTTCAAATAAATCACCGCTTAGGGTAACCATTCTGAATTTGCCGATAAGTTTATGAGCTGCTTCTCTGTCTTCAACAACAAGGGTATCTCCTACTGCATAATAGAAAGCATTTAGGTACTCATCGTCAAAATCTATAAGGTTTATTGCATAATCAATAACACCCTTTTCCTTTGGTAATGATAATCTTGATGGACATTTTACAATCCTGTTCAGAGGAATGAATGTAACTCTTCCGGCACCGGTTGATTTAAGGAGTTCTATACAAGTTGAAGCAACATGTTCATCATCAACAACAATATTAGCCATTCTTCCGCCAACTGCTATTTCCAGAGCAGTAGAATATTCTTCATCAACTTTACCGAGTTTAATTAACGGAGCATGGACTCCTCTTATATTGGCATTTACAATTGTATCAACGCCACGTCCGAGGTTAGCTTCTTCGTTTGCATTTCTAGTTGCTTCAAGCTGGTATATTTTTTTATTTGCCGCTTGAATGTCATAGTCCATATCTGAGATTTCGTTTTTAGTTTTATCCAATTCATATATTGTGTTCTTAAGGATAATTTTGAAATCGTCAAGTTCTTTTCCGAGTTGTTCTATTAAAAGTTCTTTGTTTGATTTTGTTTCTGAAAAATTTGCTTTAAAATTTTCAAGTTCAGCAAGTTTAGCTTTCTTTTCTTCTATAGTTTTCTTTTTTGTTGATAAATCAGCTTCCAGCGGTGCTTGTTCTTGAATAAGTTTGGTTTCTTTATCTTGATATTCTTCAAGCTCTTTTCTTAATTGATTACGTTTTTCTAAATGTTTATCAGCGGTTTCACTTAAACCGGACATATCATCGAGAATTTTCTTTAGTATTGTTTTTTGTTCTTCAATATTTTTATTTATAACTTCAATTTCGTCGTTTTTAAGAGATATATTCAGTTCATCTTCTTTAATTTTTTTATTTTGAACTTCTATACCATTTTTAGCATTTTCAATGTTTTTAAGATTGTCTTGAATTTGTTTATCAGCAAAAACAATCGAAGAATTTTTTCTGTCAATTCCGCCTTTTATTTCTTCCGCTTTTTGTTTTAATTCAATTTGGTGAGCTTCGCCTTTTTCTTTAATTGTTGCAGAAATTTCTTCATATTTTTCTTTGATTAATTTTAAGCGTTCTTCAATATCTTTGGAATTCATTTGTTCTTCTTTTTGACGTTTTGTAAATTCCAAAATATTTTCATGCGCCAATTCTAGATTTTTCTTTATATCGAAGAATTTTACCGTACTTATTTGACTTTCAAGTCCTGTTTTTTCTTCTTTTAGTTTTTGATACTTTAGAGCAACTTCTTTTTCTTCTTTAAGTTGTTCAAGCCGCGTATTAACTTCTTTTAGGATTAAAGACGAATTAACAACTCTGTTTTCTACAGTTTGCAATTCACCGGTTGCTTGTTCTATACGGCGATCAAAGTCCGCAATACCGGCAATTTCATCTATAACTTTTCTTCTTTCTGTCGGGGTGCAGCTTGTTATACTGGTTACATCACCTTGCATAACTACGTTATAGCTATTTGGGGTAATATTGTGTTCTTCAAGTTTAGAGTGAATATCCGCTAGTGTTACAACTTTATCATTCAAATAATAAACACTGTTAAATTGTCCTTGAGAAGACTTTCTGATTCTTCTTGCAACAGAAAAATCTCCTTCTTCAGTTTCACCGAACGTTACTTTTACAAAAGCCTCATTTCTTTTATTATAGGTTGATATTAGGTGGAAGAGCTTTTCGGCACGAAGCGTTCTGCTTGTAGAGAGCCCTAATGCAAAGAGGATGCTGTCAATAATAGTACTTTTCCCGGAACCGTTAGGCCCTGAAATTGTAGTAAAACCTTTTAACATAGGTATTTCAACTTTATTTGCAAATGACTTGAAGTTATCAACTTCCAGCTGCTTTATATACATTCACTCCTCCAACATCAATAATTATGCCAAAACAATCCGGTTATGTCAATGAATTATTGCGAACTTGCACTATTTAATTTTTTTATTAATTCGTCTGTTATATCAACTCCGCCTGAAAAAACGCTTCTTCTGTCCAGAATTGCATCGAATCCTTTTTCAAGACGTATTTTTTCACTAACGGCATGAATTCGATTGTAGACAAGTTCTTCTCTTTTAATTCTAAAATCATTGAAAGCAGCTTCTTTTGTCTGCATCTCATTTCGTACGGTTGTTTCCAGTTTTTTTCTTTGAACAGGCGATTCAAGATTGCTAAACTCTTCTTCTTTTTTTTCTAAATACTGTTCAATTTCTTTTGCTTTAGTTTCAACTTCTCTAACAGATGTTTTTGCGAATTGATATTCTTCCAAAACTTTGTCGTAATCAATATATCCAACCCCGCCGGCAAAACAGGGCATTAAAAGAGTTGAAAATAAAAATGCTGTTATTATCTTTTTCATATTAACCTCTCATAACTTTTAATAACTGTCATATAATCCTCCTGTACCAAACGTAAAGTAGCCATGCTGTTTGTTGTATCTTCCGACATGTGTAAGCGGAAGGCCGTAATCAACCGTAATCGGGCCGAGACCCGGAATATTTATACGCAGTCCGACACCCATTGTAATTGCACTGTTTGGTCTGTCATACAGCTTGCTTGTAATTGTAGGATCCCAAACCTTGCCGGCATCTATGAAGAATGCAAATCTCAGGTTCTTCAATACATCGTACTTGAATCTGTCCATAAACGGAATTGGTGTTTGAAGTTCGGCACTTCCCATTAAGAATGAAGTTCCGGAACCGACACCGCTCATGCGGAATCCTCTGATTGTATACGGGCCGCCAAGATTGAATGCCATAACTTCCGGCATTTCATTTCCATGTACTTTTATACCGCCTTTAGTTCCTATTAACAAGGTTGATTTTTTGAATACAGGTATGTATTTTGTAATTTTTCCGACCAATCTTCCGCTTGTATTTTTTAAATGATTAACTGCAATTGATTCTATAAAGCTGGCTTGTGCAACAACACCGCTTCTTGGCATAAATTCGCTATCAAGTGTGCTGTATTGTACTCCCGG
>CADBPN010000041.1 GCA_902796585.1 uncultured bacterium | reverse complement strand
CTCTATTAAAAAAGGCAAGAGAACGAGAATGAAATACTACGGATTTGGAACCTATTCCGGCAGTCAAAATATGCAAATTGACTCTGAGATATTAAATAATTCTATTCTTAATAACGACAAAGAAGCGATATTTCGTCTTTACGCATGGTCACCTAAATGCATTTCTCTCGGACGGAATCAAAAATCGGAAATAAACACACTTGGAATTGACTGCGTAAGAAGATTAACAGGCGGCAGAGCATTATTGCATGATGATGAAATAACATACTCCTATGTTTCTCCTATTGATATAATACCAAATGGAGAAACTATAATAGAATCTTACAAATATATTTCAGGAATATTAATTAATTTCTTTAAAACGCTCGGCATAGAATTAGACTTTGGCGAAAATAAAAAAATATCTACACACTTTGATTATTGTATGTTACTATCTACAGGCGCTGACGTATGCTATGAAGGGAAAAAGATTATAGGTTCAGCACAATACCGCAAAAATGGATACCTGCTTCAACATGGCTCAATACTATGGGATTATGATAAATCTCTTTTAGAAAAACTTTTTAAGGAAAAAATCGAAGGAATTACCACAATAAAAGAAATTCTTCCCAACATAACTAAGGAAAGCTTTATAGATAAATTTGAAAATTATATTATAAATATTTAATGAAAAAGTTATTTATTATATAATGTATTTATGCTAAAAGATAAAAACATACTCATAGGGATAACCGGCGGAATTGCAGCTTATAAGGTTTGTAATTTGATTCGCCTATTTAAAAAAGCGGAAGCAAATGTAAGAGTTGTATTAACTCCGAATGCACTAAATTTTGTCACAAAATTAACTCTGCAAACCCTATCAGGAAACGAAGTTTACATTGATAATTTTGAAATTGACGAATATAAACCGGAGCATATATCACTTACCGAAGCTGATATATTTGTAATTGCTCCCGCGAGTGCAAATACAATAAGCAAACTCGCAAACGGGATTTGCGATAATTTACTTCTTTCTACTGCGTGTGCTTTTAATAAACCTATGTTAATAGCCCCTGCCATGAATGAAAATATGTGGAATAATAAGTTTATACAAGAAAATATTGAAAAACTTCAACGCTCAGGAATGTTTATTTTAAATCCGGCAGAAGGATTTCTGGCATGCGGAGCCAATGGAACCGGCAGAATGAGAGAACCTGAAGAAATATATGAAAAAGTAAATGAAATTCTTACTCAAGGTAATCGTGCACCTCTAAAAGGAAAAAAATTTCTTATTACTGCCGGCGGAACAAGAGAAAAAATAGACCCTGTAAGATATATAACAAATGCTTCATCAGGGAAAATGGGACTTGCAATTGCTGATAGCGCAAGTAAAATGGGAGCAGATGTAACATTGGTGTCAACATTTGAATCAAACGGTGATTGGGAAAATATTATTGCTGAAACCGCTCAGGAAATGTCTGATATAGTTGATAAAAAATTGCCTGAAATGGATTGTGTAATTATGGCTGCAGCTGTTTCTGATTACAAAGTCAAAAATTATTCCGAGCAAAAAATAAAAAAAACTGATAGTGATACAATGTCTATAGAATTAGTCAAAAATCCGGATATTTTAAAACAAATCTCTGCAGAAAAGAATAGTAATCAATTAGTAATAGGATTTTGTGCGGAAAGTGAAAATTTAATTGAAAATGCAAAGAAAAAAATTCAAGCAAAAGGTTGCGATCTAATCATTGCAAACGATATTTCCAGAAAAGATATTGGTTTTAACAGTAATGAAAATGAAGTTTATATCATAGATAAAAACTTAAATGAAAAAAAACTCGATAAAGATACAAAACAAAATATATCCAAAGATATTTTAAATTACATATTAGTATTACTGCAAGACAAAGAAAGAGAAACTCTTTTAACAAAATAAGAGGGTAAGTATATTGAATAAATATGAAATATCAAACAAGATTGAAAAATTTGCGCCATTAGATACACAAGAAAAATGGGATTGTTCCGGCTGGATAGTTGATATAAAAGATAAAACAGATATAAACAAAGTAATGTATACTTTGACTGTAACTGATGACATAATTAATCAAGCAATTAATCAAAATTGCGATATGATAATTTCACACCACCCTCTATTCTATGTGCCATTAAATTACAAATGTATAAATATCTATTGTGCCCATACAAATATGGATAAAGCAGAAGGCGGTACTACAGATGTTTTAATTGAAAATTTGGGTTTTAAAAAGACAAGAAATGAAGATTTTGTGCGTGTTGTTGAACTGGATACTCCGACTACACTTGGAGAATTAAGAAAAAAACTAATCGAAATATCACCTAACCTAAGATATATAAATAACTCAAACAGAAATGATGATTATACAATCAAAACAATTGGTTTTTGTGCCGGCTCAGGAAGTGAATTTATTAATACGACTAATACTGATGCATTTGTAACCGGTGACTTGAAATTTCACACAGCACTTGAATCAAAACAAATTGTATTTGATATAGGACATTTTGAATCAGAAATCTTTATTAAGAATGTATTCAAGAAAATTGTAAATATTGAAAACGGAGTTTTTGCAGATGAAAAAAGTCCTTTTATTTAGTATTTTGTTTTTAATATTAACTATTTCTGTTTTAGCATACGAAACAATAATTATTCATTTTCCAGACGGTGAAAATTGGGAAAAAGCATATTATAAAAAAGTTAATAACGAAGCTATCTTGCAATACGTTCCGGTCGGACAAGTAAGTGACAACTGGAATCGCTCAATAGTAATACACTCTTATGAAGATTCTGCTCTGCCTGTAAGATATATGTCATCAAATATGCTGCGAAAGATGCAAAAAGCTAATCCTACAGCAAAATATCGTACAATTAAAATGCGTGACAATGATGCTATTTTTACCCGATGCACAGAAAAATATGAAAAAATAGAAGCTCAATGCGAATTTTACAGAGTTTCAAGCGCTCACGGAGGAATTATTACAATACATTATATGAATAAAAACAAAAAAGATTTTATGAACAACTACACTCTGTGGCTTGAAGTAATACGTATGGCAAAATTTTACAACAGCTATTACAGAGACGAAAGAACTTTTGATAAATCTCTATATTTTGAATTGTAATATAACCGCTTATTTGTGATATTAAAAAAATTATTTAATTAATTTTAAACATAAATCATCAAAAATTCCGGCAGGTTTTATACCCAATTTTGCTTGACGTTTTGAAAGTTCAACAAATTCAGCATCTTTAATCAAATTAATATCCTTTGGATTAGACTTTAGAAGTAATAAAATATAATTTTGTATTGCATTTAAAATTTTATCTATCGGTTGAATCTTTGATAATTCTTGAAGTTCTTGTGATACTTTAAATACATTGCTTCTTTCAAAGGAATAATATTCAGTAAAAATACCATTAATTATTGAATAATCATAATCTGCAAATTCTTTAGAAGGAACAAAAAAGCATTGGGAACGTGAGACAATAGTGGACAAAACGTCATCAATATACCTTGTTAAAAATATAAAAGTTACACCGGGCTGTGGTTCTTCGATTATTTTGAGCAGTGAGTTTGCAGTCTCTTCTTGAAAATTTTGTTGATTCAAACCTTGTATATTACCATCAGAATCTCTATCGCAAAATATAAATACCCTATGAAATTCAGAAGATGAAACAAGCAACTCTTTTATCATTTGCGACTGCCTTATAGAGATAACTGTTTTAGAATCATCATCTTCCGGTTTATTATCAAATTTTGATATAGTCATAACAGCCGGATGGGTTCCTTCATTAATCCAAGAACAATTTAAGCAGTTACAATCGTCTGACTTATCTTCTTTACAATTTAAATATCTGGCAATTTCTTTTGATAGAGTGTATTGTGAATTAAAATCGTTTCCATAAAACAGTATACTTTGTGGCAGCGCTCTGTTTGAAGAGGTTAAAGCTTGTGTAAAATAATTCGTTAAAAAAGGATACTTATCTGATAAGTGCACTTTCCACCTCCGAATTTATGTCAAGAACCTCTCCAGCTTTGATTCTGTATTCAACATTAAAAAGATTCTCTTTCAATTTAACCAAATCTTTTAATTTAACATTCTTTAAATCTTTTTTCATATAAGAAATTCTATTTTCATTATGAATTCCGGTCATCTTCATTATGTCTTGAATTGCCGGAGTTGATTTCACGATTATCCATTGTCTTAACATTGTCTGTATCACGCTTAGAATTTCTAAAGGGTGTTTTCTGCTCAATAGTTTTTGGAATTCCAATAACGCTCTGTCTTTTTCACCTGTCATTAAAAACCTTGTAATATTAAAAACATCTTGATTTGAAATACATATTTCTTCCACCATTTTTAATGAAACAGTTTTTTCTGGATAAGCAATAAGTTTTAACTTATCAAGTTCGACATCGAATTGACGCAAATTATTTCCGATTTGCTCCACCAACAATTCTGCAGCATCATCTTTAAGAGATATTCCTTTTACTTTGCCTCTTGCTTTAACCCAAGCAATAATTTCTTTAGGATAAAAAGTACTAAATGTATTAAAAACTTGAACATTAAATTTTGATAAAATTTTGAATAACTTTCTTCTTGAATCAGGCTTTTTATTTTCATCCCTTGGCAATTTTAATACAAAAACCACATCCAAATCATTCGGATTATTTGACAAAGAATCTTCTATATCATCAAGTTCAGAATCTTCAAAATAATTTTTATTTCCTGCAAAATACTTTTCAGAGTTAATAACAATAAGAGTTTTGCCAAACATCATTGGTGGAGTTCTTAAAGCATTTATTAAATCAGAGTAATCCGGATTATCAAAAAAATGATAATTCATTGATATAAAATCAGGATTTAGTGCTGATTTTAATTTCTCAACCTCTAAATCAATATTATAATCTTCATCCCCATAAAAAAAATATACAGCCATATATATATAATACTATAAAAATTGGTATTGTTATACCAATTCACCGTTTAAATACCAAGTTCTTGCATTTGTAATTTTTACATTTACAAATTCACCCGTCAAATCTTTATCACAAGGTATGTGAACAATTTTATTATTTCTGGTTCTTCCAGTAATTACACTTATACCTTTTTTATTTACTCCTTCATAATTTTCAATAAGAACTTCCATTTCTCGTCCTAAATATTTTTTATTTGAATTAAGACAACAAGCCCTATTATGTTCATTCAATCTTGCTAAACGTTCTGTTTTTATATCTTCCGGAATATATAAATCCGTCCATTTTGCAGCTACAGTCTTCTCCCTTGGAGAATAAGCGGCAGTGTTGGAATAATCAAGTTCTAACTCACTCATAGCACGCAAGGTATTTTCGAATTGTTCTTCTGTTTCACCGGGGAAACCGGCAATAAAATCACTTGTAATTGTTACATCTTTTACTTTTGAACGAATATGGTCACATATTTTTTTATACGTTGAATAATCATATCTTCGATTCATTTTTTTTAACACATAATCATCACCGGACTGCATAGGTATATGAAAATATTCACAAACCTTATCCAACTCAATAACCGTATCAATAACTTCGTCGGTTATATCCGTCGGATAAGATGTAACAAAACGAATTCTAAATTTACCTTCAAAAGCATTAATTTTTCTTAAAAGCCAAGAAAGATTTATTGTTTTTCCTTCTTCATCTTGAATAAATCCTTTTGGATCATCTCCCAGTCCTTTACCATACGAATCAACATTTTGACCAAGAAGTGTAATTTCTTTAAATCCTTCATTTAATGCTTTTTTAACTTCTGCAAAAATAAGTTCCGGACGTCTTGAACGTTCTCTTCCTCTTGTATAAGGTACTATACAATATGTACAAAAATTATTACAACCTTCCATAATTGGAATCCAAGCATTTACACTTTTTACTCTGTTTATTTGAATTTCACTTTCTTCAAATGGCTTTTCTTCTGTAGAAACAATCTTTTCTCCTGCTTCAATTCTTTTGACAAGATTTGGAAGCTCATATAATCTCTGAGTTCCTAAGACCAAATCGACATAAGGCGCCCTTTTTAGAATATTTTTACCGGCTTGTTGAGCAACACATCCTGATACTACAATTTTAGGGTAATCTTTTTTATCTTTTCCTTTTCCCTTCCATTTACCCCATACTCCAATTTGACTGTATGCCTTATCTTCTGACAATTGCCTGATAGAACAAGTATTAATAATCAGCATATCAGCTTTTTTAGGTTCCGTAGTTTGAGTATATCCGCAATGTTCAAGCATTCCGTACATTCTTTCAGCATCGGATTTATTCATCTGGCAGCCAAGTGTTTCTATATATACATGTTTTTCATTCATTTTCGTACTCCTAAAATCATTTTATTACAAATAAATTAATAATAGTAAATTGTTATTTAATGATACTCCAACTAACTAATGCGTATCATACCTTCCTTGATAATTTCCTTTAGAATTTCACCATCGTATTATAAACCAGTCACAAATCAGCAAAGGAGGATTTAATGAGTATTTGTACGGCCCCTACTTTTAAGTTAAAAGAACTTAATAATTTGTTTATTGAAATGACTTCAAAAAATTGCAACCAAAGATGTAAAAGCTGCTTTATAGATTTTCCAATTAACAAAAATGTAAAAGATTTTATTCCTGTAGACAAGGTTAAAGAATGTCTGAATGATACAAAAAATGAAAATTTGTACTGTATATATTTAACAGGTGCAGAACCTATGACACATCCGGATTTTAATTCAATTTTAAGATTATGTTTAAAAAGGTGCAATGTTTGTATTTGCACAAACGGAAGTTATTTAAACGAAAAAAAAGTAAGATTTTTAAAAAAAGTAGAAGATGAAGGAGTCAACCAAATATTTATAAAATTGACTCTTACGCACTTTGATGAATTAGAAAACGATAAAGCAAGATATCGAGGCAATTATAGACAAACAATATCTGCTCTTAAAAATCTATCACATTATAACTTTAATTCGGTTCTTTCAATTCAAAATTATTACAATATTTCAGAATCAGAAATTTATAAAGAATTTAACTCAATATTTCAACTTAATGAAATAATTAATACAGATATACAAATAAATATATCCTATCCAAACTCAAATGAAAATATAGATTATGTTGAGAAATGTGATTGGACTGATTGTATAAGAGGAAGAGTCATAACAAAAAACGGAGTATACGCTTGTCCTTTTCTGGCTAATGATTACAGAGGAAGAATGGGAACTTCGTGCAAAGATTACTCGACAAACATAACGGCGGAAACTGATTATTGCTTAACTTGTATAAGTAATAAAAAAATGATGTTCGGAATTGGATAAAATGAATTTGATTATTATATAATCATTACATAATCACAATTTGCCGTAAATACCGTTAACATTTGTAACATTATTCTGCATAACTAATACTAAAGAGTTAATTTTTTGATAAAATCATGTTATAAATAATAATGTAAAAATATATACAAGGGTAAAGGAAAATAAAAATATTCTAATATCCCAAACACGAGAAATGAATGGAGGCAAGAATGTCAGTAGGACAATTTGTATTTATGTTACACAGCCATTTGCCATATTATAGAAAAGCAGGTATGTGGCCATTCGGAGAGGAAAATCTATACGAATGTATGGCAGAAACTTATGTGCCGCTGCTTAATGCTATTTCTGAATTATATGATGAAGGTATAAAAGCTAAATTAACTGTCGGTATAACTCCGATATTAGCAGAACAACTAAACGATGAGCACTTACAGAACGGTTTTGTTGAATACATAGATTCAAGAATTGCTTCTGTTTCAAAAGATTTGGAAAGATATCCGGATCCAAAGGTTGCTCACTCACAACACTTGAAATATTTAGCAAAATATTATTTTGATTGGTGGACAAAATTAAGAAATGATTTTGTTAACAAATATGAAAAAAACTTAATCAAATATTTTAAAAAATATCAGGATTTGGGTTGCATAGAAATCACAACTTCCGGAGCAACACATGGTTTTTCACCATTACTTGCTACTGATGCTAACTTAAATGCACAATTTAAAGTTGGTCAAGATACAACAACAAGATTATTTGGTAAAAAAGCAATGGGTGCTTGGCTTCCTGAATGTGCATACAGACAAGGTTATGAATATGTTGGTAAAGACGGTCAAAAACATTGGAGACCGGCTATTGAAGTAACACTTCAAAATAATGATATTCATTATTTCTTTACAGAATCACACGTTATAGAAGGTGGTAATTCAATAGGCAACAGACGTGTAATTGGTATGTACGGAAACATCGAATATATACCGCTTCCTGACAGACCAAAAACAGG
>CADBPN010000040.1 GCA_902796585.1 uncultured bacterium | reverse complement strand
ACAGTCCCGTATGATAACCCGGTTACAATTCTGTTTCGCTGCGGAAACCTAAACTGAATAGGGGCAAAAGTTGGGAAATATTCGGTTACAATAGCTCCAAAACCGTTTGGAATTTTTTCATATAAGTCTTTATTACTTGTAGGATATGAATAATCAAACCCGCTTGCTATAACACCAATCGTTTTTAAATTATTCTCAATTGCGCTGCGGTGCGAAACGGCATCAATTCCTTCAGCAAGACCGGATACAATACAAATATCAGTATTCATCAAATCGTTAATTATGGTTTTTACGCTATCCTTACCGTTTTGACTTGCTCTTCTTGAGCCAACAAATGCAACTGTTCTATCAAGATTACACATTGATAAATCACCTTTATAATATAAAACCATTGGCGGATTATATATTTGACTTAACATACGCGGATAATTTTTGTCATCAAAAGTAATAATCTTTATCCCTCTGTTTTCTACTTCTTCAAGCTTGTTATCAGGATTTGTTTTATCCCTGAGTGATAAAAATGTATCAGCTTTTTTAATATTTAAACCTTCAATATGCTGAAAATCATTTTTGGAAATATTATAAGCTATTTCTATATCACCAAAATAATTATACAGCCTCTGAATAAACAGAGAGTCAATTTGTTCTATAGATGAAAACGCAATCCAATATTTATTCTTCATTTTCTGATTTTATCATGAAAAATAAAATCAAATTACTTTAGATTTACAAAACTAAACTTCTAAAGGTTGGTCGAGTGAACGTATTGTAACTTCAAGCTGATTTGGAAATATAGATTTCATGTGATGCAAAAAGTCATTGTTAGATTCTACCCAAAAGATGGGAGATGTTAATATTTTAGAGGCTACTCCGTCTGTTTCGGGAAGCTTAAATAACACCGGATCATCACCATGGTGTTTTGCTAAAATATCCTTAATACAACATAAGTCTTCAAAACGAACTTCTTCTTTAAGATTCAAAGTGACCAAATTCGCATTATCAACAGGTTTTGCCGAATCAATTAATACGCTCACTTGCCCCTCTTCACCTCTATGCTGTACCTTACCCGTTATTATAACCTTGTTATCCTGAACAAGTATTTCTGCAAAATCCATTAATTTCTTATGAAAACAGACACAATCCGCTTTTCCTGTTAAATCTTCCAAAGTAATAAACCTTAGAAATTTTGTCGGATCTTTCTTTGTAGGTATTTGTCTTGTTGCTGTAATTAATCCGCAAATTGTAACAACCTCTTCTTCTTTGCACTCTTTTAACTCTGAAATTCTATGAGTCATTAAAAATTGCATTTTATCTCTCAATGAAAACAACGGATGGGATGTTACATAGAAGCCTAAAAATTCTTTTTCAAAGGCTTGTATTTCTTTATCCGTATATTCTTCATCACTGCCTATAAGTTGATACTGTGCATTTGAAAACTCGTCATCACTGCCTAAAGCTGAAAACAAACTAACTTGCCCCATTGCCTTATCTTTTGCTTCTTTAGAAGTTACATCTAATATGAGTTCTAAATTATCGAATAACTGTTTTCTGCTTTTTTCAATATTTGAAAATGCTCCCGACTTAATCAATCCCTCCAAAGATTTTTTGTTAACATATTTAGCATCTACCCTTTTACAGAAATCAAAAATACTCTTAAAGTCACCGTTATCATCGCGTTCTTTTATAATAGCTTCTACAACAGGGGCTCCAACTCCTTTTATTGCAGCCATACCAAACCTAATATTATCACCGTCCGGTGTATATTCTAAATAGGATTTATTTATATCAGGCGGCAAAACCTTTATACCGTATTTATTAGCTTCTTCGATATAAAGTTGAGTCTGATCCTTGTTGTCAGAAACTGATGACAGCAGGGCTGATAAATATTCTACAGGATAATGACATTTTAAGTATGCGGTTTGATAAGCAACAAAAGCGTAAGCAGCAGAGTGAGACCGATTGAAGCAGTACGAAGCGAATGCCAGAATTTGGTTAAATAATTTTTCGGCATCTTCTTTTTTCATGTCGTGTTTTGCTGATGCTTCAATAAATTTGTCCCTTTGTTCTTCCATTGTTTTTAGGTCTTTTTTACCCATCATACGGCGAACTTGGTCTGCTTGACCGAGTGAATAATCAGCTAGAACTTGGAACACTTGCATAATTTGCTCTTGATATACAATAGTTCCGTAAGTATCTTTAAGCACAGGCTCTAAAAGAGGATGAGCATACGTAATTTCTTGCAAGCCATGTTTTCTTGCTACAAAATCGTCAACCATGCCGGAACCTAATGGCCCAGGACGAAACAAAGCAACTAAAGCGCCTAAATCTTCAAATACGTCCGGTTTTAACCTTTTTACAAGATTCATCATACCTTGAGATTCAAGTTGAAAAACTCCAACGGTTTCACCTTTTACAAGCATGTCATAAGTTGGTTTATCATCAAGCGGAATGTGGTTTATATCTAGATCTACGCCTCTGTATTTTTTAACCATCTTGACGGTTTTAGTTATCATAGTTAAGTTTCTTAAACCCAAAAAGTCCATTTTTAAAAGGTCTAAAACTTCTGTTGCTTCATGTTTTGGGTATCCTGTTTGTACAATACCGTCTTTTGAAGGCTGGACAGGAAGAATTGTATCAAGAGGAGCATGAGAAATTATTACACCTGCCGCATGAGTACCGGTGCCGCATTTTAGTCCCTCAATTGCAACCGCCATATCTACCCAGCGTTTAAAGCTGATAGAATTTCCTGAATCCGGATTTATTATTTGATAATCTTCTTCATAAAGCTGTTTAAATTCTGACATACCTTCAGCGGATATAATATCTCTTAACCATTCAGCTTTAGGATTTGTTGCTCTTGCTACATCAAGTCCGGGTTCTATCAAACCTGTTAATCTGTTTGCTTCAGTAAAAGGTACTTGCAGAACTCTTCCAACACCTTTGAATGCAGCTTTCGGAGCATAAGTAGAAAACGTAATAATTTGACAAACTTTGTCTTCGCCATATTTTTGGGTAACGTAATCTATAACCTCACCGCGTCTTTCGATACAAAAGTCAATATCAATATCGGGCATTGTAAAACGTTCCGGATTCAAAAATCTTTCGAATAAGAGTTTGTGATAAATCGGATCTATATCAGTAATATCAAGCGCATAAGCAACGACTGAACCGGCAGCTGATCCTCTTCCCGGCCCTACAGGAATATCATGAGTTTTTGCATAATGAATAAAATCCCAAGTTATCATGAAATATGCAGGGAAACCCATTTGATTAATTACACTTAACTCATACTTTGCTCTTTCTATAATTGATTCCGGAGGCGGGTCACCGTATCGTTTTTTCAACCCTTCCATTACAATATGTTCAAGATAATTTTCTATACCTTGAATATACTTAGCCTCTTCTAAAACATCTTCTTTTGAATCTGTTTTATGCTTTTTCTTTAATCTCTCTATAATTTTTTCATCAACATCATCAGATGTGAATATAAATTCTTCCGGAACATCATAATGCGGAAGCGGTGCATTATGAAGTTCAATTTCAACGTGACATTTTTCGCAAACTTCTTCTGTATTCTTACAGCATTCTTCAAAAGTTTCTTCATCCATCCAAGAGAATGCTTGTCTCATTTCTTCTTTTGACTTTATATAAAATTCATTATTAGGAAAATGAAAACGTTTTTCATCGTCCTTATTAGCATTAGTTTGCAGACAAAGAAGTGTATCCTGAGCATCGGCATCTTCTTTTTTCAAATAATGCGAGTCATTTGTAATAATCATTTTGATACCAAGTTCTTTTGATATCTTAATTAATTCGGGATTAGTACGCTTTTGTTCATCTAAATTATGATCTTGGAGTTCGATGTAATAATCATCACCAAATAATTCTTTATATCGTTTAGCTGTTTCATAAGCTTTTTCTTTTTCACCCTGCAAAAGATTTTTTAAGACTTCACCGCCAAGACAAGCGGAGGCGCATATTAAGCCTTCATGGTATTCTTTCAGAAGTTCAAAATTTATACGAGGTTTATAATAAAATCCTTCACACCAAGCTGTTGAAACAAGTTTAATCAAATGTTTGTATCCGATATCGTCTTTCGCAATTAAAATCAAGTGATAAAGCGGATTATGGGCATTGTCATGTACATGTATATCTCCGTCATGAACATAAAATTCGCACCCGATAAGCGGATTTATCCCCGCTTTTTCAGCAAGTTCATAAAATTCTATAGCAGAATACATAACTCCATGGTCGGTAATTGCAATTCCGGGAAGGTCATTTTCTTTTGCATAATTAACCAGATCCCCAACTTTTATCATACCGTCCAAGAGTGAATACTCTGTGTGAATATGTAGAGGAACAAACTTTGCCATACATTTAATTTAGCACAGATGAGTATTAAGGTTTGTAAAATTTTTATTTATTTTTCAAATGCAAAATATTTACAAAATTTAATAATAAAGCAATTTTTATTAGCTCAAATACTTTATATTAATAAGGTTAGTTTATGACAAATAAGGTTGATTCGAATTTTCAAATTAATAAAAACATTAGAAGCGGGCATCAAATTGCGCACAAGCAAAATGTTGCGCCGATTGACAGAACACCTTATCAAAAACTTGAAAGAGTGTACCGCTCTCAAGGATTAATTGGGAAATTTATAGACAGTATAAAAGGTACATTCGGACAAAAATATAGCCATCGAAGTTTGGAAAATGATATTCTTAGCAGAAATTTTAAAAATATTGATTCAAAGCTGGATAAATACTATGACCGGCAAAAAAATGAAACAGAAATGGTTTTAGATTTAGCAACCGGAGTAACGGCTGCCGGAACATTTCGTTTTGCAAGAAAAGCTATGGCTGTTTCGCATGCATATCTTCCGAAAGGACACAAAGCAGAGAAAATAGCACTACTTGCTTCTGCGGGTATTTCGGCAATTTCCGGCATGATTATAAAACCAATTCTAAAAGGTATAAATAGCTTAGGCACTCCTAAACAAGAAAGGAAACGTGAAAGAAGCGTTGTAAAAGATATAGCAACCGGCTTCTTGGATGGCGTTTCAGCTCCGCTAATGTATTTACACAAACTCGGTATTCTTGCTGCAGTTGGAATAAATTCATTATCAAGATTTGTATTTAACAAAAAAACTGATAAAGACTCTAACTTTATTGAAAATATTTCTTCAAGCTGGCTTGTTAAAATCCCATTACTTGGAGCTGCCGGATATTCTGTATTTAAACATCATAAAGGTGTAGATAAAATTGAAAAAGCTATACTGAAAAGCAAGGAAAATGTAAAAAACATCCAAAATTGGGGTCTAAAAATGCCCATGTCTGAACTTGTAGATTTAGGCAAAACAAATTTAAGCGATAAAAAAACACAAAATGATCTCTTTGAAGCGACAAGAAAAGGATTTTTCAGCAAATGGTACAACAAATTAACAAAACCGCTTAATATATTCAGACGTAATCATCCTGTTTTGCAAACACTTGAATTATCGGCAAAACCGGCAAAAAGAATAATGTTTGAAAACAAAGAACTTATAAAAGAAAAAGAAATGACTAACATTATGCGTGAAATAGAGCAGTATAACATTTTTTATCCGAAAATGCTCCAAAGCCTGCCAAGCAATATTCGCGAAATCGGGAAATTAATGTTAGGAGAAGATAAACAAATTGCAGAAAAAATTAATTCTGCAGCAGAAAAAGATTCAAAGCCAAAAGGCTGGCTTGCCAGATTTATACATAGGAAAAGCAAATACATAAGTGATAAAGGACTAAATAATATAAATTCATTCCTGAATAACTACAAAAGCAAATGTCCGTCATCACGAACCGTAGATGAAGCACAAGAAGTTATTTCTAAGACATTCGGAGATAAATACAAAATACAAGGCAAAGAGCCAATCGGCGTCGGGACAATTGCCGAAAGCTATCTGGCAAAAGATTCTTCCGGCAAAGAGGTTGTAATTAAAATGACTAAAAAATGGGCAACCTTAGAAAAGCTCCAAAATGATAAAGAAAAAATGCTCTCAGTGCTAAAACGTATGCGCAGTAAAATGACAAAAGAAGAATACAATTATCAATGCACTTTAGTTGATGATTTATATAAAGCGTGGTCAAAAGAAGTGGATATGCAGCTGGAAGCAGATGCTGCAGAACTTTTAGGCAAACACGCTAAGCACTACAATACAGTCGCACCTATAGAAGTTAAAAATAATATATTCATTATGGAAAAAGCTAACGGAGTGCAGTTTGACAAATTTGTAGAATATCTTAATAAGAATAACAAAAAGCTATCCATGGACGAGCTTACGGAACTATCCGTAAAATATGTCCAAGTATTTATGGAACAACTGCTTTCGGTTCCTAAAACCGGTAATAAAGTAATGCACGCAGATCCTCATGTCGGAAATATCTTTATTGATATTAATAACAAAGAAAAACCGTTTACATTCATTGATACCGGTAACGTAATGCGTTTTACACCGGAAGAAGCAATCGCAAACGTAACTTCACACTTAGATTATTTTATAGGTAATTCTCAAAGTATTGCAAAACGATTGACAAAAGGTGCAAAACTTCCGGAAGGTATGACAGAAAAACAAGCGGTTGATATACTTGCAAAACATTTACAAGAAACGTTCTTTAGCGGTAAATATGCTGCAAAAGGCGGCGGTGATCCGTTCTCGACAATAAATAATGAAGCATTGGAGTTTATGAAAAAAAATCGAGTAATTATTAACCCGCAAAACTCTAACCTTACAAAGGCTGAATGGACATATATTCTCAACCTGTTAAGTTTGGGCGGAATTCAAAAACATGTTGATCTCAATTCTGTTATAGACGAGGAAAAATCTAAACAACTTGGAATCATGCTTGTAAATCAAGTCAAAGAATCCATTATAAATGGTGCTATGAATAATAAAAAAGCAACCTTTAAAGAAGTCTACTCAAGATTGAAATTTATTGAAGAAAATCCGGAAGACTTCTTCACATCATTGTACTCTTGGGTAAAACCAAAGAATTAGAAAACTTAACTGGAAAGAAAGTGACAAACTTATACCAAATATCAATTTAACCAGTTTATTTCATAAAAAATATAAATTAAAACAATTAACTATTTTGAAGACCGCGTTTAAATTCTTCCGGACGACTTGAACGAGAAAGAGCATCTTCTAAAGTTACTTTTTTCTTCAAATATAAATCACGCAAAGCCATTTCCAATGTTTGCATACCAAAACCTGAATTTGTCTGCATTGTTGAATATATTTGAGCGGCTTTTGCTTCTCTGATTAAGTTAGCAATTGCAGGAATTACAAGCATAACTTCCTGTGCCATAACTCTGCCTTGTTTTGTGCCGTCAGCTTGAAGGAGCGGTAGTAATGTTTGAGAAAATACCGCAACTAAAGAGTTTGAAAGTTGTACTCTTACTTGTTGCTGCTGTCCTTCAGGGAAAACGTCAATTATACGGTCAATTGTTTGTGATGCTGAAGATGTGTGTAATGTTCCGAATACTAAGTGTCCTGTTTCTGCAGCCGTCAATGCAAGTCTTATTGTATCCAGGTCTCTCATTTCACCAACAAGAATAATATCAGGGTCTTCACGAAGTGCAGATTTTAATGCATTCGCAAAACTTCTTGTATCTTGACCCAATTCTCTTTGGTGAATAATCGAGCGTTTTGATTGATGAATAAACTCAATAGGGTCCTCGATTGTCAAAATGTGTTCTGACCTTGTTTCATTAATATAATTAATCATTGCTGCCAAAGTCGTTGATTTACCGGAACCCGTAGGGCCTGTAACTAAAACCAATCCTCTCGGCTTTTCTGCAATTTTTCTTACAGTATCAGATAATCCCAACTCTTTAAAAGAAGGCACTTTAGATGAAATTACACGAAATGCAGCCGCATAATTTCCTCTGTCTTTATAAATATTAACCCTAAAACGGCTCAACCCTTGAATACCGTATGAAAAATCCAATTCCCAATCTTGTTCAAGTTTACGTCTTTGTTCTTTATTAAGCATAGGGAATAAAAGCAGTTCGACTTGTTCCGGAGTAAGTGCCGGGACATCCATTCTCTGTAGATTGCCATCAATACGCACGACCGGAGGAAGTCCTGCTGAAATGTGTAAGTCAGAACCTCTTTGTTTTACAACTACTTCCAAATATTTTTCAATTAGCATTCCTTAAAGCCCTCTTTTTTGCATAATCTTACATGAGAAGTTTACCATGAATAGTATTTTTTGTAAATAAATGTTAAGACTATAACTAAGCCAGCAATTCATTAATTGCTTTCGCTGCCTTTTTACCTGCGCCCATAGCATTTATTGCGTTAGATTCTCCGACTGGTGCAACGTCGCCTCCCGCAAATATTTTAGGTATAGAAGTTTCTCTTGTTTCCGAGTTTACGACAAAATATCCTTTTTTATCTGTTTCAAATTCTATTCCGTCCATAATTGCAGATTTTTGAATAATCGGATTCGGCCCTGTTCCAAGAGCTACAATTACAGTATCAACATCAAAAGTTTCAAAACTTCCTGTTCCGACAGGAGAACGTCTGCCGGAATCGTCCGGCTCGCCTAATTCCATTATTTCAAAAACCATTCCGTTTACAAAACCGTTATTGTTTAAAATTTCTTTTGGTGCCCTTAAATATCGGAAATCTACACCTTCTTCCTTGGCATGTCTGATTTCTTCCAATCTTGCGGGAAGCTCTTTTTCTGTTCTTCTGTATACTATATAAACTTTCTCAAAACCGACTCTTACCGCAGTTCTAGCTGCATCCATAGCAACATTTCCGCCCCCGATAACGGCAACTGATTTACCAATTTTAAGCGGAGTTGCTGTATTTTGGTCATTTGCTTGCATTAAATTTACTCTTGTTAAAAACTCATTAGCAGAAAAAACACCATTCAAATTTTCGCCTTTAATGTTCATCATTTTGGGCAATCCTGCTCCGGAGCAAATAAATATAGCATCATAGCCATCATTTTCGAGCTGTTTTAATGTGACAGATTTGCCTACAATTACATTTTTCTCGAATTTTACACCCATTTTTTTTAGTGATTCTATTTCTCTGTCCAAAACTTTCCTCGGAAGTCTAAAAGGAGGAATTCCGTATCTTAACACTCCTCCGAACTTATGTAATGCTTCAAAAATAGTAACGTCGTGTCCTGCTTTTCTTAAGTCGGAAGCCGCAGTAATTCCGGCACAGCCTGAACCGACTATTGCAACTTTTTTGCCTGTAGGTGTTATATTTACTTCTTTAGGAGTTGTATTATCTCCGGTATATCGTTCTAATGCTCCGATTGCTACAGCATCACCTTTTATTCCAAGAACGCAATTGCCTTCACACTGTCTTTCCTGCGGACAAACTCTTCCGCAAACAGACGGAAGCATGCTTGTTTCTCTTATTATATCTCCGGCTTCCTGAAGTTTATCTTCTTTTAGAGCTTTTATGAAATTCGGAATTTGGATATTTACCGGACATCCTTGAACACATCTTGGATTTTTGCAGTTCAAGCATCTGGAAGCTTCTTCTTTAACCTGTTCCGGTGTTAAATTATCTTCTACTGCATCAAAATTATTTCTTCTTGTCAACGGATCTTGTTCTTTTGGTCTTTGTCGCATATCCATAATTCCTTTCGACTCTCCTCATATAACCTATATAATTATATATAAAAAAAATTTTATAGTATAATCTTCTTATGAAGAATTTAGCTTTTATATTCGGAACACGTCCGGAAATAATTAAATTGGCACCGGTTATATTGGAGCTGAAAAAATATAAAAATGATTACAACGTTATCATTTGTAATACAGAGCAGCAAAAAGAACTTTCAAATCAAACTCTGGCTTATTTCGGTTTGAAAGCTGATTATAATTTGGACTGCATGAGAGAAAATCAATCTTTATCGGGTGTTCAGTCAAGAATATTAAATTCACTTGAACAAGTTTTCAATGAGAATAAAATTGATGCAACAATTGTTCAAGGTGACACAATGACTGTTTTAACAGGTGCATTAACAAGTTTTTACCATAAAATTCCTGTGTTTCATGTTGAAGCAGGTCTTCGTTCTTATGATATATATGAACCTTTTCCCGAAGAAGTTATGAGACAGATGACTTCAAGAGTTGCCGAGTTACATTTTGCACCGACAGAAGAAAATAGAGCAGCTTTGATAAAAGAAAATATATCAAAAGATAAAATACATGTTGTCGGAAATACAGTTATAGATGCTCTGTTTTGTTTATCAGAATCTGTTATAGAAAATTCTAAAAAGTTTTATGAACAGAAAAATATACTTATTGATGACAAGCTAGTGCTTATAACCGCGCACAGAAGAGAAAATCATGGAGAAAGAATAGATAAAATAATTAATGCCATTTCTTTTCTTGCAGATAAATATAAAGACCACACTTTTGTCATTCCTGTTCATCCAAATCCGAACGTGCATGACAAAATTCACAAACATTTAGGTAATTTTAGTAATATTCATTTGCTCACACCATTAGATTATCCTAATTTAGTTTATTTGATGAAGCATGCAAAGTTAATTCTTACTGATTCAGGCGGGATTCAAGAAGAAGCACCGTCTTTTGCCTGCCCAACTCTTGTTATGAGATATGAAACAGAACGAAAAGAAGGTATAAATGCCGGAGTATCAAAGCTTGTCGGAGCTGATTTTGATAAAATTGTTGCAGAAAGTGAAAAGATACTCTCTGATACAAAATCTGCCACCCGCTTAAAAGCACAAAATCCTTATGGAGACGGACATACCTCTGAAAAAATAGAAAAAATAATACGAAAGTTTTTTGAATAGGACAATAACTAAATTTTAAAAGTAATTTTTACAGCAAATTATGTTAAATTTTGTAAAATTTTTCTTAATTTATGCAATTTTTTGTTACAAAAAATCTTTATATATATAGCAGTGTGTAACATTTTTGTGTGATAAGGGCAATATGGTTCAAGCAATTTCGTCAATACTTCCGTCATTTATTTTTTCAACCCGCAGAACTAATAACGGGTTAAATGAGGCTGATAATAACAATCCTGCGGTTGCTTTAATGAACTGGAATATTGCTGCAGGACAATTATTTAAAGCTGCAAAAGAAACTGCTAACGCTGCAAGAGGATTACATACAACAGTTGCCGAAAAAATCATAAGTGCGGAAGAAAAAATTAAAACTTTAGCGTACGGGGATAAAATAGCTGAGGGAGCGGGTAAAGTTATTGGATTTACGGCTAACAATATTAACCCTCTTATCTGCGCAACAGGAGCCGTAAAAGTTGCATGCTCTGATGATAAGCAAAGTGCATTGATACAAGAAGCAAGCGCCTTAACAGGAATGTTTACTGCAGAAAAAACCGCAAAAATTCTTTTAGGTCTCCCTCACAAAAGATGGATTAACGGAAAAAGAGTTAGAATCCAGGAAGAAGCAAAATTAAAAACATGGACAAAAAACAATCCGTTCGTACAAGAACAAATAAAAACATTAAAGGATTATGCAAAAACATCCGAATTTGCTTCTAAAGCAGTAAAGTATGCACCAAGTATTATTAAGGGCTTAGGGTTTGTTGCTGCTTCTATAGCAGGATATAAACTGGGCTCATACTTGGGTGAAAAAATTTCTGATTACGTTAAAGAAAAACAAGGATATAAAACATCTTCTCAAAATTCGCAACCGATGTTATCCCTTACGATGCAGCCTCAAAGAATATAATACTATCTGTTTGTATTAGTAATTTTACCCTTCTCTTTATATAATGTTTGGAAATTTGTTTGAGAACGTCTATAATTGTCGATTGAAGCTTCAAGAGAAGCATTTATTGCATGATAAACAATAGGAATAGATATTGCCACCGTTAATACAGCTATAATAACATGCAGTATCATATTTTGAACAACCTTGAACCGTTGTTTGTTTATAGATATATCATTTTGTTGTTTCAATACATTATTGATAAGGTTTTTTCTTTCTTTTACAGTTAAACTTTCAATGAAATCTACATTCTGGGGGTCAATATAAATAACATATTTTGAATACTTTACATTGTTATCAAGGAAATCTAAGCTATCATTATATTCTTTTTGTTCTTGAGTAATAATTCGTTCTTTGATATTTCCGTTAGAAATCTTTTCTATCGGTTCGTTTTTAGCATCTTGCGCTTCGCTGTTATCACTTTTTTCATTTGTATCAACATCAGAAGAAGATTCTGAACCTGCTGATTGTTTTGCCTGTTTTGATAATTTAGCTTTATATTTTTTTATGAAGTTATCATCAAAAGAAGTATCTAACTTATAACTATCCTTTTTTTCTGTTGAATCTGATGAACTTTGTAACGCTTGAGAATTTTTCGGTTCAACAGAACCCGGCTCTTCAAACAAAGTTGAATCATCATTTATATCAGGAGCAAGAGAACCGTTATCGGAAAAGCTTACAGCATCTTCCATTACTTTTTGCTGAAGCTGTTCTAATAAATCATTGGAAATATCTTCGTTTAAAGATGCAAGTTCACTAATTTCCAATGAATCTTTACTGTTATATAGATTTTTATCCGCCATCTATTCTCTCATTTTTGTTTATAGTATTATAAGTATTATATATTACATTTTAGTAATAAGCAATCGTAAGAGAAGATGATATGGAAATAAACAGAGAGAAAATCCAAGAAATTGCAAAAAAAATAAAAGATGCCAAGATACTTGTTATAGGTGATTTGGCATTAGATGAAATGGTTTACGGAGATACAGAACGAATTTCGAGAGAAGCTCCGGTATTAATACTTCAGCATACGCATACAAACTACATTTTAGGTGGAGCTTCAAATGCAGCGCACAATGTTTCGACATTGAATGACGGAAAAGTAAGTGTTATAGGCATAATCGGTGATGACTATCAGGCAAATGACTTAAAGAACGCGTTCAAAGGGGCAAACATCAATTGTGACTCGCTTATAGTAGACAAAAACAGAAAAACAATTACAAAAACCAGAATATCAGGTTCTTGTTCGCAGTCTGTTACACAGCAAATTGTAAGAATAGACAGACAAACAAATGCACCTATTTCTGCCGATACAGAAGCTAAAATATTAGAACAAATAGATAAGCTTGTGCCGGAACATGATGCAATAATTCTTTCCGATTATCATATCGGAACCTTGACTGACAAAATTATAAAAAGAGTAGTACAACTTTCAAAAGAATTAAATAAAATCGTTGTTGTTGATGCGCAAAAAGAATTAAACAGGTATAAAGGTGTAACATCTTTGACTCCGAATTTACCTGACACGCAAAAACATGTAGGATTTTATTTAAAAAACAAAGCGGATTATATTTTAGCCGGAAATAAACTTATGGAAGAGACTGGCTCTCCTGCGGTCCTAATTACTTGCGGCGATAACGGCATGGTTGTAGTAGAGAAAGGTGGGAAATATACTCATATTCCGGTATTTAATAAATCTAAGGTATTTGACGTCACAGGCGCCGGTGATACCGTTACTGCTACCTATACTCTTGCATTGGCAGCAGGGGCAGAACCTGTGTATGCCGCAATAATAGGTAATATTGCCGCCGGAATTGTAGTCAAACAATTTGGTTGTGCCACTACTACTATTGATGAAATACTTGAATCAATTCCGTCAAACATTACTATCGAAAATTAGGAGAATAAAAATAATGAAAAATATATTCGGAAAGTTCAATCTGATTGACATAATAATCATCTTAGGTGTTATTACAGCTTTAATTGTCGGAATTTTAACCATAAAACACTTTAGACAAACCGCTGATAAACAAATCGAAGCAACATCAAAAATAACATTTCAAGTATTTCTTAGAGGTGTAACAGTAACAGGGGAAGAATTTCCAATAAAACCAAGCGATAAAACATTTATAACAATAAGAAATGTACCTTATACAGAATTAAATGTAGTAGAAATTAGCTCGAGTCCAAGGCAATCGGCAATCACATCAGCCAAGGCATCTGAGCAGTATATACTGATAAAAGACCCTGCACAGCCGGCATTATTCGATGCGATTGTAACAATTGAAGATGTTGCAAAAATTACAAAAGATGGTGCCGTAGTAGGAGGAAATAAAATAAAAATGGGGCTTCCTGTCACTTTAGAAGGTGAAAATTATAAATTTAACGGTACGATATCAGACGTTAGAGTTACAAATGACGCTGATATAAAAGATGATGGCGAAAACAAAGAAGTTGGTTAATTAAGGCTGATAATCTGTTAGTCGGAGAAAAAGATTTGATAATTAATTTTTTGCTTGAAAAATGTCAATTATTATTTAAAACTATCTATGATAAAAGCACAATTTTGCAAAATGTAGACAGATTAATAGGTTTAAATATATTTCTCGTTATCTTTTCTTCCACAGTTGCACAATCTGACAATATAGGATATTTTGCAATTTTTGCGATATTTTTAACAGTAATAAAATTACTGACAAAAACCGGTGAAAAATTTGAGATGACATTAGCAGAAAAATTTTTACTGGTATATTTTTTATTTGTACTGATTAGTGTTGCCGGTTCTTCTCTTCTGTATATGAGTATTAAAGGATTTTTTAAAACACTTACTTATCTTGGTTTCTATGTATCTGTCGTACACTACCTTAAATATAATAAAGATAAGATAAAGTATATTTTTATATCTTTTGGTTTATGCGCTTGCTATGAAACAATTTTTGCATTTTTGCAAAATATCGGAGCTGTTGAAGAAATTTCCGGCTGGCAGGACATGAGCCATCTTAATCCGGAAGAAGTAATGACGAGAGTATACGGAACCCTTAAGCCATACAATCCGAATTTATTTGGCGGATATATGCTTTCAATAATTCCTGCTTTTATAGCATTTCCTTTTATAAATAAAAAATTAATCTGGCCAGCAATTGCTGGAGGAATATTATCAATAACGGCTTTAATTCTTACAGGGTGCAGAGGTGCGTACATCGGATTGTTTTTTGAATTGTTAATTTTATTTTTATTTACATACAGATTTCTGGATAAAAAAATTAAGAAATTTTTTGTTACGGCGGTTGGATTTTTATTAGTTGTAATCTCGTTTATTATTGTTTCAACAGCTTCTCTTCGGGCAAGAATTTTTTCTATTTTTGCAATGAGGAGCGACAGTTCTAATTCATTTAGATTTAATGTTTATAATTCTTGCGTTCAGATGTTTAAAGACAACTGGCTTTTAGGAATTGGCTGCGGGAACCAAAACTTTAGAGAGATTTATGGATTATACATGAAAACCGGTTTCGATGCTTTAAGTGCATATAATATTTATCTTGAAACAGCAGTTGAAAGCGGAATATTTGCGCTTTTATCTTTTATAGCGTTTTTGACGATAAATATAACAAATGGGGTGAAATTCATACTGACATCAAATAATTCGGAAAAGTTTTTTGTTCTTGCCGCACTAATTTCTTTAATCGGAATGTTAACTCATGGTATGGTTGATACAGTATATTTCCGCCCGCAAATACAGTTTACATTTTGGATTATGATAGGAATAATAAGAACAATAATTTTACAGGGGAAATAAATGATTAAGGAACGTATCAGTTTTTTGAGAGAAGAATTAAATAAGTTTTCGTACAATTATTATGTGTTAGATAACCCGCTTATCAGCGATTTTGAGTATGATAACTTGTATAAAGAACTGGAAGAATTAGAAAAAAATAATCCGGAATTTATTACTCCTGACAGTCCTACACAGAGAGTAGGCGGAATTAGCAGCGGCTTTAAAGAAGTTAAACATAAATACCGGCTTTACAGTTTGGATAACACTTATAATTACGATGAATTGAAAAAGTGGTACGAGCGTATAACAAAAGAATTCGGAGATAATGTAGAACTTGTTTGCGAACTAAAAATAGACGGACTTGCAATTGCACTAACTTACCATAACGGATACTTTGTAAAAGGAGCAACCAGAGGAAACGGAATAATAGGGGAAGAAATTACTCAAAACTTAAAAACTATTAAAGCAATTCCACTCAAATTATTTGCTCCTGCAGATGTAGAAGTCAGGGGCGAAATTTATATGCCGAAAACCTCCTTTGAAAAACTAAACGAAGAAAATTTAATTGCCGGAGAAAAACCGTTTGCAAACCCAAGAAATGCAGCAGCAGGTTCGCTAAGACAATTAGACAGTTCTATTACTGCGAAACGTGATTTATCGATGTTTACATACACTCCGATTATTGAAAATGCTCCAAAACAACCTAAAACGCACTGGGAGGGAATACAATACCTTAAAGAACTCGGTTTTAAGATTAATCCGAATATTCGACTGGTAAAGAATATAGAAGGGGCGATTGAATTTTGCAAAGAATGGGAAACTAAGCGCTTTGAACTCAATTATGCTACAGATGGAGTTGTTATAAAAGTTAACAGATTTGACTACCAAAATGAGCTTGGATATACTTCCCGCGCTCCTAAGTGGGCTACAGCCTTCAAGTTCCCACCGGAAGAAATATCAACAGAGCTTAAAGATATAGAACTCGGTATAGGAAAAACGGGTGCAGTTACTCCCGTTGCGGTTTTGGAACCCGTAAACCTTGCAGGAAGCATTGTCTCCAGAGCGAGTCTCCATAATTTTGATGAAATTAAAAGATTAGATGTAAGGATAGGTGACAGAGTTCTTATAAAAAAAGCCGCTGAAATTATTCCAAAGGTAATAAAAGTATGTGACTCAGCTGAACACGAAAATATTCCTGTTTATTCCGTAAGAACAGACTGTCCTTCTTGCGGAGAACGGCTTAAAGAAATAGATGGCGAAGTTAATTTGTATTGTCTAAATCCGAAGTGTCCTGCTGTTTTGAAGGCAAAGCTGGAGTACTGGGTATCTAAAGAAGCAATGGATATAGATTCTGTAGGGCCTTCTGTTATTTCAAAACTTTATGACTTAGGACTTGTAAAAGAACCTGTTGATTTTTATAAATTAACAATAGACGATTTTCTTAAACTTGATTTGGTCAAAGAAAAATCCGCAACAAATATGTATAATGCAATTCAAGAATCAAAACAAAAACCGCTTTCGAGATTCATAACGGCTCTATCTATAAGAAATGTGGGTAAAGAAACCGCTGAAATGTTAACAGGAGAGCTTCCTACATTAAGTGATTTTAAAAATGCACGAATTGAACAACTTATATCAATAGACGGCATCGGAGATAAAACCGCAAAAAATATTTATGAATTTTTTCATAATGAAGAAAATCTGGAAATACTCAAAGAGTTTGAAGAATTTGGCTTCAAATATGACTCTGCTTCTACTGTAGAAAGAACAAATGAACTCAGCGGAAAAACATTTGTGTTAACAGGAACTTTACAAAGCATGACAAGAGACGAAGCTGGTGATAAAATAAAATTAAGGGGCGGTAAAACTTCCTCTTCGGTTTCTAAGAAAACATCTTTTGTAATAGCCGGTGAAAACCCCGGTTCAAAACTTGATAAGGCCCAAGATTTAGGTGTTATAATATTGAGTGAAGATGAATTTCTTAGTATGATTGGTGAAAAATAGTTCAATGATAGGGTTAATATGAAAAAGGGAATAAATATAATACAAATAAAGGGTGCAACAGGGTTTATAATTGCTGCAGGGATTGTATGTTGTTTGTTTGCCGGATTTGTTGTTTTTCCGGGCTGGACAGCAATGCATTTGTGGAATTTTATTTCAAATTATGTTCAGTTAATGCCTAAGATTGGCATAATGCAAGGAGTACTGCTTTGGGGTATTTTAGCAGCTTCTTATTATACATTTAGAAAAGATAAACACTTTGTATATATGAAAGCACCTATGATGGAAGGTTTATCTGAAGAAGAATTAAAAAAAGTTTTTGCTGATATAAAGGAACAGGCAAAAGACGATCCTATATTGCAATCAATGATAAAGGCAAGAGAAGCCGAATTAAAGATTAAAAATTTGTCACAAAGCGGTATTACTGAACCAAAAGAAATAAAAATAATAAATTCGGAAGAAAAATTGTCAGAAGATAACGAATCTCAAAATATACTAAATACAAATCATAAATAAATATGAAAACACAAAAAATATCTCCAATCGCACAATATTTAACAGCAAACAAGGCAAGGGTAATTCCTGACGGCGACATAAAAAGATTTGTCAGTCCGGAAGGTATGTATCTTGGTTACATGAAAAAAATGAAAGAGAATAGTGCTAATGCTTATTTAACAGAAATTTTTTGCGGTTTTAAAAGAATGTTTACGCAAGTACTTGCTATAGAGAAAAAGTGTATCTGCCTTTATGATAAAAATCATCCGGTGGGAATAACTATAATTCCTGCTTTTACGCAGATTTACAAATACTCAATGGATTTTATAAACAATACCTATGAAGCTATCCAAATTAATAAAAGTCTAAAGAATGATTTAACAATAATAGCCGAAGACGAAGAAACCAATGCTGCATTATATTATACAGAACACCCTTATATTTTTGAGAAAACTGTTGATAAAAAGAACGGTCAATTTGATAAAAATGTAATAAAATTCAATTATACAAAAAGCTAACAAAAGCAACTGTTTCAAAGAAAATAGTGCAATAAGTCATTTTAAAATATAGCCTAAAAATTTCGAAAAGGACAGTTATAATAATAATGTATAATTTAATATGTAAAATATAATTTGTAGCGATAAATCACAAGGATTTACCGCTACATTTTTTTATTTTTATAATAGTCTAATAACGCTGTTTGACAATGTTTTATATCTCTCAAACAAACCTTATTTTATATCACATTTATTCAAGAGTATCTTCATCGGAAGCATCTTCTTCAACTTCTTCTTGAACAAGGTCTTCTTCATCAAGAGCTTGTTGATTCATTTCTTCTTCAATTTCTTCGTTTATTTCTTCTGAATCAAACGGAGTTTCTTCTTGTACTTCCGGTTCGTCTTCGGACGGTTGTCCTTTTATGTTCATCGCTTCTTCATTTTCCATTTGAGAAACAGATTTGATATCTATCTTCCATCCTGTCAAACGGTGAGCTAGTCTTACGTTTTGACCTTCTCTTCCGATAGCAAGAGATAATTGGTCATCAGGAACAACGACAAGTGCATCTTTTGTTTCATCATCATCTGTCATAATATCAACCGAAACAACTCTTGCCGGAGAAATTGCATTAACAATAAATTCTACAGGATCCGGAGACCATCTTACGATATCGATTTTTTCATTCTTCAATTCGCCGACAATTGTTTGGATTCTGCTTCCGCGAGGTCCTATACAAGCTCCTACCGAATCAACTTCCGGGTCATTTGACCATACAGCAAGTTTTGTTCTGAATCCTGCTTCACGAGCAATTGATTTGATTTCAACAATTCCGTCTTCAATTTCCGGAACTTCAAGTTCAAATAGCTCTCTGACGATTTCAGGATGAGCGTGAGAAACAATAACCTGTGGAAGTCTGTTTGTTTCTTTTACGTTCAAAACAAAAACTCTGATTCTGTTGCCGGGTTTATAGTATTCTCTCGGAATTTGTTCTCTTTGAGGCATTATTGCATCAGTTTTACCGATATTTACTATAACATTTCTGTTTTCGACTCTTTGGATAATACCTGTAGTCAAAGTGCCTTTCTTTTCAAGAAATTCATTAAGAATATTATTTCTTTCAGCATCTCTGATACGTTGAGTAATTACTTGTTTGGCAGATTGTGCAGCAATACGTCCGAACTGTTCCGGAGTAACTTCAATTTTTACTTCGTCATCTACTTCTACTTCGTCATCTATTTCTTGTGCATCTTCTAAAGATATTTCCATATCAGGATCTTCAACTTTCTTAACTACTGTTTTTGTTGAAAATACACCGATTTCTCCTGTTTGCTCATCAAATAAAGCTTCAATATTGGCTGCTTCTTTTACGTGCATGTGCTTTTTGTAAGCTGCAACAAGTGCATCACATAGAGAAGAGATAATTACATCTTTTGATATTCCTCTTTCTCTTTCCAATTCTTCACAAGCTTCAAAAAGTGCTGTTCCGATTTTAATCATGTTTTTATCCTTTCTTTTATATTTCCTTGCTCTTTTTTAATCAATATATAATTTTGCGGATTGAATATTAGTTTTAGGAATTTGAATTTCTTCGCCGTCATCAAACCTGAAGAACTTTAGCCCTTCGTTTTCGTCCCAATCTAAAATTTCTCCTTTGAATATCTTTTCAGTTTCTCCTTCAAGTGGTTCTTTTAATTTCAAACTGATTCTCCTGCCTTTAAAAATTAAGAATTCTTTGTTTGATTTAAATTTTCTCTCTAAGCCCGGAGAAGAAACTTCCAAATAGTATTTAACAGGAATAAGCTCATCCAGAAAATCATTCAAACTTCTTGTTACATTTTCGCAATCATCAAGAGTTACATCCTTTTCTTTTGAGTACAAATAAATCCTCAAAAACCATCTGTGATTTTCTTTTACAAACTCAATTTCTATCGGAATAAAACCAAATCTTATTGATGTATTTTCAATAAGAGGAGTTATTTTTTCCAATATTTCATGTCTGTTAATATCCTGTTTCATAAGCCTCCTTTTTGGGTATAGTTGGAATATTTTCCTCCTTACTCCTAAATAAAAAAAGAACGGGTATTTGAAACCGTTCTTTTTTTAAAGAAACTATTCACAAGAATATTTTAACAAATATTTATATATTTGTAAATCTTTATATTAAGCATTATGAAGATTTATTATTTTGAACTTTGTTAAATTTTTGATGAAGATATAACCCAAAACCTGCCGCTGCACCTGCAACTGTTAATATCGGATTAAGAAACGGAATCGGAATCATCATTCCTACAACAAATCCTACAATTGGCAGATTTATCGGAGTGGCTGACTTAATACCCTGCTTTATACGACTTGCCATTATAAATTTATCTGCATTTTCTGCCTTATTTATTTGCGCAGCTCTAAGTCCAATCTCTTTTGCATACTTTTGAGAATTGGTTATATCTTTATATGACAACGATATTATATTTTTTGCTTGTTCAATTCGAGGTAAAATCTTTATCATATAAAAATACTAACACAAATATGTTTATGGTAAAATATCCATGATACTAGTCTTAATAAGAGGATTTTAATAATGACAACTACAGAACAAGTAAAGCCGCAAAATTCGGCAAAAGAAGCTATAAGACAAACAAGAATACAAAAATTAGCAGAACTTGCTGATAAAGGAATCAATCCATATCCTTATGTATTTGACAAAAATGCTAATGCTGCAGATTTGCAAAAAAAATACAAGGATTTGCCGGCAGGTGAAGAAACGGAAGATCAATACTCTGTTGCAGGTCGTGTTATGGCAATAAGAAATACCGGTATGTTTATTGATTTAATGGATGTAACCGGTAAGATTCAAATATTTTCACACAAAGAAAATATGGACCCCGATATGGTAAAAACACTCAAGCTTGTAGATATTGGTGACATTTTAGGTTTTACCGGAACAATAAGAAGAACTCCGAGAGGAGAACTTTCTATAAAAGCAACATCTTTTAAAATGCTTTCAAAGTCTCTTCTTCCTCTTCCGAATAAGCAAATCAGCGAAGAAAAACTTGAACAAATAAAAAGTCATCACACAATGTCAGATACTGAAACTAAATATCGTCAAAGATATTTGGACTTGATTGTTAATGAATCAACAAGAGATACTTTAAGAAAAAGAAGTTTGATTATACAAAAAGTTCGTGAATATTTATTCAATCAGGGATTTATTGAAGTCGAAACTCCAATGCTTCACACTCAAGCATCAGGAGCTAACGCAAGACCGTTTATTACTCATCATAACGCTCTTGATATGGATTTAACCCTTAGAATAGCTCCGGAACTACACTTAAAAAGACTTATGGTTGGCGGACTAAATGAAAAAATATTTGAACTTTCAAGATGTTTCCGTAATGAAGGAATTGATACAAGACACAACCCTGAATTCACTATGATTGAGCTTTATCAATCATACGTTGATTATAATGAAATGATGGCGCTTACTGAAAATCTTGTAGCTTATGTTGCACAGGAAGTTCTTGGAACAACAAAAGTTCAATACGGTGATAATTTAATCGATTTAACACCGCCATGGGACAGAAAGACTATGATTGGTGCAATTAAAGAAATGACAGGCGTTGACTTCGGTGAATTCTTTACGGCTAAAGAAGCTTATGACAAAGCTCGAGAATTACACGTTGAAGTAGATGAACAAATGAATTGGGGACAAGTTATTGAAGCTGTATTTGAAGAAAAAGTAGAACCGACTTTGATACAACCCGTTCATATTATAGATTATCCGAGAGAAATATCACCTCTTGCAAAAGTTCACAGAGATAATGAAAGACTTACCGAGAGATTTGAAACTCGTGTTAACGGCTGGGAAATCGCGAACGCATTTTCGGAACTTACAGACCCGATTGACCAACGACACAGGTTCGAAGCTCAAGCTTTAGCAAAAGCAAACGGTGATGAAGAAGCTATGGAAATTGATGAAGATTACATTAATGCCCTTGAATACGGTCTTGCACCGACAGGCGGTATGGGTATGGGCATAGACAGATTGGTTATGCTGCTCACTAATTCTCCTACAATAAGAGATGTAATCGCATTCCCGACTCTTAAAAAAGTTGAAGGGTAATAAAAAAATAACAATTTGAAGTATAAAATCGGTTTTGTAAAATTTTACAAAACCGATTTTAATACATTTAAATTTTAAATTTATCGTTTTTATTAACTCAATAAATCAGTTAACAAAGCTGCATTTTCTTCTGCTTTTAAGTTATTAGAAATTTTATTTCTTTTTATATATACTCTCAAAGCTTCTCTAATTAGCTCACTTCTGGTTCTTTGCTCTGAAGAAGCTACATTATCAACTCTGTTTAAAAAATCATTTGACATGGATATTAAGACTCTTGCCATATTTCCTCCTTATAATTCGACGTACTTCGATTATAGCATATAAAACAAATATTTCAATCTTATATCGATTATATATTAACTAAATTTTACAATTTTAAAAATTGTCAAATTATTATTTATATTGTATAATACATTCGAAAGGATTTGGATATGGTATCGTCAGCAGATTTAATAGGCAACTTAATGAAAGAATCTTTATTGCGGGATTCTCTTACTGAACAATTACAATCAATTGTTAACAAGAATAAAGAAAATACGAAAAATGCTTTTGAACGTTTACAAGAAAACGCTCAAAATATTCCTTCGGTTTTAAATAAAAATACACTTCAGGATTTGATAGACGGTAAGTATGATATTACTCTGAGAGACTATACAAATTTGACTACATACAACCTTATGATGTCAAATTTATACGGTAATAATTCCGCAAATCCTTTTACAAACAGCTTAAACAATTTGTTAGGAACCAAAGAAAATACATTGGCAACTGCAAAAACTTTTGTTGAAACAATGAAAGAAAGAGGATTGTCGAATGCCTCTGCATTGAAGATGTACTCAGCATTACAGAATTATTCAACAATGAGTAATCTTAACATTCTTAACAATTCAAGCTTTGTAAGCGCAAAAATTTAGATTTACGGTTTTTAGTGTATAATATAGAAGTTAATAATAGTTAATATAGTAAAGAGGTTTTTAAAAAATGAAAAAGATAGTTATTAGTACATTCCTTATTGCGGCAGGAGCTGTATCTTTATTAAGCATCAATAACAATATTGACGTAACCGCTCCGAAGTTTGAATTAAAAAATTCTTATGCAATGACACTTGGTTATGATAAGTCAATGAATTCCAAGACAATAAAAGCTGCAATCATTGACAGTTACTTTAGAAGTGTAGCATCCAGCGGAAAAATAATAAGATGGAATAAGGCTACATTCCCGCTAAAGGTTTATGTTCAAGATTCAGCTGACGTACCTGAATATTACAGAGAAATTGTCATGAGTGCTTATCAAGCTTGGCAAAGAGCAAGCGAAGGGCTTGTATCTTTTGAATTTGTAGAAAATTCATCAGAAGCAGATATGAAATGCTATTTTAAAAATACTGATAACAAAAAATCAATTGGGACTCACGCTTTTACAATAAACGGAAGCAAAATAGTTGATTCTACAATCATTTTCAATAAAAAAGATGAAAAAGGACACAGCTTAGATTCTAAGCAATTGTTCTCATCAGCATTGCAAGAAATCGGACATTCTTTAGGTCTAACAGGAAAAAGTAACAGTATTTACGATGTTATGTATCCTATAGGTACAAAATTTAATACAGAAATAACAAGACGCGATTTAAAAACGCTTGCACTTCTTTATTCCGTAAAACCGGATGTAACTAATGTGCCTTTGACAAATGCGGAACAAGCAAAGCTATTT
>CADBPN010000039.1 GCA_902796585.1 uncultured bacterium | reverse complement strand
TAGGTTTTGTAGTATGTTCAATTGATAAGCCTGTATTGTTTTGAGTACTTTTAAAAGAAAGTAAAGGCGCAGTAGTTGAAGAAGCAGCTTTTGGTCTTGCTGCTTGAGAGTTTGTACATACTACTTGTTTTTGTTTTTCAACTCTTGGAGAAGTCAAAATTATGCCTCTTAATATACTCTTACATGTATATTAAGTATTTGTTTTTATACTAATTTGAGACAAATATATTTTTGTTACAAAGTTTACAAAAAGAGTGAGCGTAAAACCCAAAATTTGTCAATTTTTTGATTTTCCGTTCAATTTTTCCGCACGCTATGATTGTAACAAAAACTTTACATTATTGTTTTTTTAAGCAATTTTTCATTAAAAAAATACTTTATAGAGTTATATATAGGAAGTGTTTTTAGAAAATGTCATATTGGAACAATCTAAACTTACAAAAAATTGGGTTTAACCCATATATAAATAACACAACCGGTGTTCGATTCAGAGGAAATGCTCCGACAGATTTCGGAGTAACACTTCCTAATGACGATTCTTTTAGTACAAAAAACGATAAATACTTTTTGTCTAAAAGTGAGATTGAAGCAAATGCCAAGTCGTCAGAAACAATAAAAGAACTCTGTAAACAATATAACATTCCTATAAAAGTTAACATTGAGGAGTTAGAGAAATTAAAATCCGGTCATTTAAAAAATTCAAGAGTTTTGGCTGCGAAGATATTGTCAGGACTTCCGCCGGAAATGAAGAATCAGGTCGATTCTTCAGTCCTCCAGCAGGCTGCAATGCTCCATGATTACGGTAAGGTTTTGATTCCGAAAAATATTTTAAACAAAGAAACCTCTCTTAATGAAAAAGAAAAGGATATAATGCAGCTGCATCCGACATTCAGCTATGAACTATTAAAAAAACAAGGTGTAAATGAAGAAGTTCTTAATCTTATTAAATATCATCACCAAACTCCTGATGGACAAGGTTATCCTGCATTTGAAGAAAATGTTGAATACGGAATTCCTTTACAAATTCTTCGTGCGGCAGACGAATACACAGCTCTGACAGAAAACAGAAGCTACAAACCTGCAATGAGTAAGGCTGAAGCTTTAGAAATAATTTATAAAGATGTAGAAAACGGATACATTTCACAAGAAGTATTTGATTCACTTAAAAAGAATTGTACATAAAAAACTACTTTGGGGGTTATAAAGATTAAAACATTTTAATTTTCATTTGTTTACATTATAATTGTTTCAACTGGAGATAAAAAATGCTTGTAGTAATGAATAGTCACGCAACCGAAAAAGATATTCAACGTGTTGCGATGTTTATAGAATCAAAAGGGTTTGAGGCGCGTGTTTCGCATGGTGAAGCCAGAACCGTAGTTCATGCAATCGGAGTCAAAGAAGTTGACCAAAGGGATTTTGAACTTCTTAAAGGTGTAGATGAAGTAATAAAACTTACTACAAACTACAAACTTGCCGCTCGCCCGAGTCAAGGCAAAGATACAATTGTCGAAGTAAACGGGGTTAAATTCGGAGATAAATATACAGGATTAATTGCGGGACCTTGTACAATAGAATCTTATGACCAGATGGATGAAACAGCTCAAGAGCTTGAAGAATCTAATGTCAAAATTTTAAGAGGCGGGGCTTTTAAGCCAAGAACCAGTCCATACGCTTTTCAAGGTCTTGGCGAAGAAGGTTTAAAAATTATAAGAAGCGTTGCTGATAATCACCACATGGCAGTAACTTCCGAAATTATGGAAAGTTCACAGCTTCCAATGTTTGAAAAATACGTTGATATTTTACAGGTTGGAGCAAGAAATATGCAGAATTTCAATCTGTTAAAGGAACTCGGGCATGCGCATAAGCCTGTAATCCTTAAACGTGGGTTATCTTCAACTTATGAAGAATGGCTAATGTCAGCAGAGTACATTATGGCCGGCGGTAACAATCAGGTTATTTTGTGTGAAAGAGGAATAAGAACTTTTGAAAAGTACACAAGAAACACACTTGATTTAACTTCTATTCCTGTTATAAAAAAATTGAGTCATTTACCTATAATTATAGACCCTTCACACGCAACCGGATTAAGAGATAAGGTTGAACCTATGTCAAGAGCTGCTGTAGCAGCTGGTTGTGATGGCCTTATTATAGAAGTGCACTATGATCCGGACAGAGCCGTTTGTGACGGTGCCCAATCTCTTTATCCTTGGCAATACGATTTATTGTACAAACAAATAAAACAAATTGCTCCGATTGTAGGAAAAGAAATTGTGTAGTTAAATATTTGATAATATTTTACGTAAACATAAAGAGGGATATAAATGAGAAGTGATAATATAAAGTCTGGAGTAGCAAAAACTCCGCATAGAAGTCTTTTAATGGCAACCGGTGTTTCTAAAAGAAACATAAAAGCTCCGTTTATCGGAATAGCAAGTTCTTTTTCCGATTTAATTCCGGGACATATCGGAATGAGAGATTTAGAACGACAAATTGAAAAAGGTATACATACCGGCGGCGGACAAGCTTTTATTTTTGGAGTTCCTGCAGTTTGTGACGGGATTGCGATGGGACATAACGGAATGAGATATTCGCTCCCAAGCAGAGATTTAATTGCAGATTGTGTGGAAACAGTTGCGGAAGCTCATCAACTTGACGGACTTGTACTTCTTTCAAACTGTGATAAAATCACACCCGGAATGCTGATAGCGGCTGCAAGGATAAATATTCCGACAATTATTGTTACGGCAGGCCCGATGTTGGATGGTGAAAGCAAATGTGAAAAGCTTACGATGATTAAAGGTGCTTTTGAGGCAATCGGGAAATACAGAAACAAAGAAATAACAGAAGAAAGACTCTTGGAACTGGAAGAAGCTTCTTGTCCTTCAGCCGGTGCGTGTCAAGGGTTATATACCGCAAACACTATGGCTTGTTTAACAGAGATTATAGGAATGAGTTTACCTAATTGTGCAACCGCAGCGGCGGTTTCATCTGAAAAACGCAGAATTGCCTTTGAAAGCGGAGTTCAAATTGTAGAACTTGTTCGCCAAGATAAATGTCCGTTGGATATTATTAACAAAGATTCATTGAGAAATGCAATTATTGCGGATCTTGCAATGGGCGGATCAACAAATTCTTTTCTGCATATTTTAGCTATAGCAAATGCTGCAGGAATTAATGTAGATTTGAATGATTTTGAAGAATTATCTCATAAAATTCATCAGTTTGTGAAACTGGAACCTTCATCTAACATCACAATGACAACTTTCCATAATGCGGGTGGTGTAAAGGCTGTTCAAAAAGAACTCTTAAAAAGTGTTCCCGAATTTAAAGATTTAGAAGGTGTTATACTCGCAAAAACCAGTGAAGTTGTTAAAAATGCTTATGTTGATAAATCAGTAATTCATGATTATTCAGAACCGTTTACAACAAAGCCGGGACTTGGCATTTTATACGGTAATATATCTCCGGAGGGTTCTGTAATAAAAATTTCAGCGGTTGACCCAAGTTGTTATGAATTTGTAGGAACTGCAAAAACTTTTAATTCGGAAGAAGAAGCGATGACAGCGTTGGAAAATGACGAAATTAAAGAAGGAGACGTTGTTGTAATACGCTATGAAGGACCAAAAGGCGGCCCCGGCATGAGAGAAATGCTTGCTCCTACTTCGCTTCTGGTTGGAAAAGGTCTCGGAACAAAAGCGGCATTGATTACTGACGGAAGATTCTCCGGCGGCACAAGAGGTATCTGCGTGGGACATATTTGTCCGGAAGCTGCAAACGGAGGGGTTATAGGACTGATTGAAAACGGAGATAAAATTAAAATTGATATCAATAAAAGAACTTTGGATTTATTAGTTGAAGAAAAAATTATCGAAGAGCGCAGAAAAAAATTAAAACCGTTTGTGATTCAAAACAAAGGATATTTGGGTAAATATGCAAAAACCGTAAGTGATGCTTCACATGGTGCCATTGTATAAAATTTTTAAGCTTTTGAACCTGCGGAAAATTACAAATTTTTCCGCACACTCTTTTTAGTGTAAAAGTTATACTTTAAATAGACATATTACTTAAATCAACCGGTGAATAAAATATCTCTTAATATTAGATTACAATTTATTCAAATAAAGTAATTTTTTAGTAAAATGAATATATAATAAGTTGAGGATTTTCATGAAAGAGCTTGTTTGTTTGTCGATATTTGTAATTTTATCAGCTCTTTTTTGTGCTGCAATGATTATTGCCGGATTTATCTGCCAATATAAGAAGAAATCCGAAATTAAAAATCAAACGTATGAATGCGGTATATTGCCTGATTCGGATGCAAAAATTCAATTTGATATTAAGTATTTCAATTATGCTATTGCTTTTTTGATTTTTGACATAGAAACAATCTTTTTGTATCCTTTTGCTGTTTTTGTGAATGAGCTTGGATTATTTGCAATAATTGAAGCATTTGTATTTATTCTGATTTTGCTGGTAGGGCTATTCTATGCAATAAATAAAAAAATGTTGAGGTGGATATAATGGGAGTTATTATATCATCAATTGATTATATTCTTAACAATTCCCGCGCCAATTCTCTTTGGCCGCTTACGTTTGCAACTTCCTGCTGCGGAATAGAAATGATGCAGACAGTAGCTTCCGATAATGATATTGCAAGGTTCGGTTCAGAAGTTTTCAGAGGTTCTCCAAGACAGGCAGATTTACTTATTTGTGCAGGAACCATAACTCATAAGATGGCACCTGTTCTTTTAAGATTATATGAACAAATGGCTGAACCTAAATATGTAATTGCAATGGGAGCTTGTACTTGCGGAGGAGGAATGTTTTGTGACACTTCTTATTCCGTTATTCGCGGTATTGATAAAATAATTCCCGTTGACATTTATCTTCCTATGTGTCCGCCAAGACCGGAAGCATTAATTGATGCAATAAGGAAATTACAAATTAAAATCAAGAGAGAGTCGATTCTCAAAAGAAAAGAGTTTATTGATAAACATTCAACAAAATTAACCGAAAAACAAGGATTACTGGTAATATCAGAAATATCGGAGAGTAAAAATGAATTACAATGATTTTAAAACATACTTCGCAGACGCAGAAGTTACCGAAGATAAAGTTATAATTAAAGATAGGTTGCATGACACAATAGAATTTTTAGCAACAAAAATGCCGTTTGATATGTTAAAGGAAATAACAGCTGTGGATAGCGGAAACGGAGAAACTGAAATTATTTATCATATGTATTCCGATGACGGAAATGAAGATTTGTTTGTTTCAACTACCGTTAGAGAAGAAGCTGAGACAATTACAGATATCTTTAAATCTGCAATTGCAGATGAGAACGAAATTTATGATTTATTCGGCGTAAAATTTAATGGAAATGAAAATTTAAAAAGAATTTACATGCCGGAAGATTGGGAAGGTTTTCCTTTGCGCAAGGATTATGTTGAAACTGATGAAAGGTTAGCTTGGAATAATGACAGTCACAACGTTTAAATTAAATCTTGGTCCGCAGCATCCGTCTACACATGGGGTTTTGAGACTAATTCTTGAACTCGAAGGAGAGAAGATACTTTCCTGTGAACCTGATGTGGGATATTTACACCGCGGGATGGAAAAAATGGCTGAAAAGATGACCTGCGTTCAATACCTTCCGACTGTTGACAGAATCGATTATCTTGCAGGATTTTTTTATTCGGAATTATTTATCCGTAACATAGAAAAAGGGTTACACATTGAACATTCAAAAAAAACAAAAGCTATTAAAGTACTTTTGTTGGAATTAAACCGTATTGCTTCACATTTACTGTGGATAGGAGCATTTTTAATGGATTTAGGTGCAACCTCTCCGTTTTTTTATGCTTTTCGTGAACGGGAAATGATATTAAGATATTTTGAAAAACTTACCGGACAAAGAATGATGTACAATTATTTTACTTTTGGTGGAGTCAGAAGAGATATTGATTATTTGGAGGATGTTGAAGATATTATAAAAATACTACCTTCTAAACTCAAAGATTACGAACGAATTATTACAAAAAATCCTATATTTATTTCCAGAACTCAAGGTAAAGGAATCTTAGATATAAAAACCGCAAAAAATTATGCAATTACCGGTGTAAACTTGAGAGCAAGCGGAGTAAACTATGATTTAAGAAGCTTTGATGAACTATACAGAGATATTGAATTTAATCCTGTTATAAGAAATGAAGGTGATTCGCTTTCAAGATATTTAGCCAGAGTCGAAGAAATCAGTGAAAGTATAAAAATAATATCTCAGCTTCTTGATTATTTGAAAAAGGCTGAACCATTAAAACAGAATTTGATAAATCCTTTAACTATGAGATTACCGGAGGGAGAATATTATTCCGAAATAGAAGCGCCAAGAGGACTTGCTTCTTGTTATATAAAATCAACAGGCGATGAAAAACTATATAGACTAAAATGGCGAACAGGCTCTTATTATTCGGTAAACCTTTTAAGAAAATTATTGGTTGGGAATTATTTAAACGATGCTATAGCAATAGCGGGTTCTTTGGATATCATTCTGCCGGAGGTGGATAAGTAATGAACTGGCTTTATTATTGGTATATAGAATTTTTAAGTAAATACAACATTCCTCAAATAGTAGGAGATATAACTTTTTATGTAATACCGTTCTGTATAATCGTTGCAGTACTTCTTATCGTTGTTTTAATATTAGTTCTTGTTGAAAGAAAATTATTAGGATTTTTCACACAGAGAAAAGGCCCAAACAGAGTTGGCTGGTGGGGACTTTTACAAACATTGGCTGATGCAATAAAGCTTTTAACGAAAGAAAATATTACTCCTAAAAAAGCAGATAGATTTTTATTTAATCTTGCGCCATATCTTACTTTTATTCCGGTTGTTTTAGCACTGGGAATAATACCTTATTGCTCAGAATTTACATTTGTAAACACATCAACAAACGCAATTCTTTATATAATACTTGCAGCATTTCCTGTTTTAAGTATTTTCCTTGCAGGTTGGGCAAGTAATAATAAATATTCTCTTTTAGGCGGTATGAGAAATATTGCTCAAGTATTGAGTTACGAATTACCTATAAGTTTTGTCTTGTTGTCGATAGTTGTACTTGCTTCTTCTATGAATTTGACAGGAATAACACTTGCACAATCGACTTTACTTGGCGGATTCGGCTGGTTTTGTATTCCCTGTGCTTTGGGTTTTGTTATCATGTTTATTTGTATTCTTGCAGAATTAAACAGATGTCCGTTTGATTTACCTGAAGCAGAAAGTGAACTTATTTGCGGGTATAACACCGAATATTCCGGCATGAGATTTGCAGTTTTTTATTTAAGCGAATATTCAATGCTTTTTGCCAATGCAATTTTTCTTTCAATATTATTTTTGGGCGGATATTTGTCACCGTTTGGAAAATATTTAAGTACATATTTTCTGGGTGATACCGTAGTAGGAAATATTTTATTATATTTTGAACAAGTTTTTTGGTTGTTTTTTAAATCCGGAATAATTATTTTTGTAATAATGTGGATTAGAGCAACTTTTCCGAGAATTGCACCTTACGATTTATTAAAGTTCTCTTGGAAATTCTTGCTGCCGCTTTCAATAATAAATTTGTTTGGTATAGTAATATTTAAGTATATTATGGGAGGCGCAATATGATAAATCCTATAAAAGCCTCAATAAACCTTATAAACGGAATGCTGACGGTATTTAAACATCTTTTTAAGAGAAGAGTAACTTTAGAATATCCTGAAAAGAAAAGAGTTTTAAATGACAATTTTCGCGGAAAGCTTGTCACAAAAGGATGTGTCGGTTGTGGAGTGTGTAAAAAAGTATGTCCTTCCGGCGCTATAGATTATGTAAAAAACGATTACGGAAAAGTTACATCATATACTTTCGACTTAAAAAAATGTATCTTTTGCGGAAACTGCATGTATTATTGCCCTCATAACGCAATAAGCATGATTAATGAATATGAACTTGGTTCGGAAAGTAAATGTGACTTAAAACTATCATATAAACAGGAGAACGAATGATAAGTAATACTATAATATTTTATATAGCATCTGTTATGATAATATTTTTCAGCTTGTGCACACTTTTTGCCAGAAATATTATATACTCTCTTCTTTGTTCTATAATGGTTTTTCTTCTGGGCGCAATATTTTTCTATATTTTGGGTTCAGAATATAATGCAATTGTTCAAGCTGCAGTATACGGACTTGCAGTTCCGGTTATAATCGGAATGACCATAATGTTTACAACCGGTAACAAAGAAAAAGAAAGCAATACAAACATTTCATATTTAACAATTATCTCTGCTGGTATTTTTGTTTTGGCTTTTGTATATATAATTATGATGGCATTGGTTATAAATCCGAACACTTTTAATGTAGTGGATTCATTACATATAAATTCATACGAGAATATATCGGCATTTGCAAAAGGTATTTTTGTAAGATATGTTTGGGGATTTGAACTGTTATCGCTGTTATTAACAATAGTAATTGCAGGATTAACAATGTTTAAAAACGAAAAACGAAGAATTGAGAGTGAGAAATAATATATGCAGATTTCAATTTATCATTATTTATTTATAGGATTAATAATGTTTGTTATCGGACTATTAGGAACGATGATTGCAAAAAATATCATCAAAGTCTTGATTTCAATAGAATTTATGTTGTTAGGGGTAAATATTAATTTTGTTACCTTTAGTACGTATTGCGACGGATTCAATTTTGACGGATATATAATGACTCTTTTCTACACCGGTATCGGAGCAGTAGAACTTGTAATAGGGTTATATATATTCTATCTGATGTTTCAAAAGAAAAAAAGTGAAAATATAGAAAGATACTCTGAACTATAAGGATAATTTTGTGATAAATGCAATAATAGATAATATATTACTGATAACTTTTCTTCCGCTATGGATATTTTTAATTGTTATGTGCGGAAGGTTCTTGAGTGTATACGTAAACAAAATTATTTTGTATGCGCTGACACTTTTGTCTTCTTTCGTCGGTATTGTAGTAACACTTTTGACTCTTACTAAAATTGATGAAGCGGTTGTCTGGTCAATACCTTTTATCCAAATTAAAAAATTTGTTATTCCGTTTGGTATTCATATTGATAAACTTTCACTTATTATAGCATTGGTTCTTTTTGTGATAAGTTTTCTTGTACAAGTTTTTTCTATATCTTATATGAAAGATGAAAAGAAAAATTATAGATTTTTTGCACTATTAAATCTTTTCAATTTTTCTATGGCAGCTCTTTTATTCAGTCCTAATTTATTTCAAATGTACGTTTTTTGGGAACTTGTAGGCATAACATCATACCTGTTGATTGGATTTGATTATACAAATAAGGAAAAATCTGAATCATCAAAAAGAGTTTTTCTTATGAACAGAATTGGAGACACAGCTTTAATCGGAGGCATAATATTATCTTCGTACTATATGTATAGTTATGTTGCGGATAAGTCTCTTGCCGGAATGTCTTTTGAAAATTTAAATGAGATATCTATATTACTGTCTGTTTATACTTCATCTCCTGAATTTTATGTTATTGCAGCTTTGTTTATAATTGCGGCAATTGTAAAATCGGCTCAATTTCCCTTTTATACTTGGTTACAAGATGCAATGGAAGCACATCTTCCGGTCAGTGCGCTTTTGCATTCGGCAACCATGGTTATAGCCGGTGTGTATTTAGTAATAAGACTTCTTCCGCTATTTACTTTAAGCGAATTTGTAATGAATATAATTTTATACTCGGGACTTATAACGTCAATAATTTGTTCAGTATTAGCTTCTGTTGAAACTCATCCAAAGAAAATTCTTGCATATTCAACATCTGCAAATTTGGGACTTATGTTTATAGCATTGGGGGTTGAAAACGTAAAAGCCGCTCTTTTATTTTTAATAGCGCATGCATTTATAAAATCGATGTTATTTTTAGAACTTCCGAATAAAGATAATAAAATATCCAATGCCGGATTTGTTCTATTTATTCTTGGCGGATTAAGCCTTGCAGGAATACTTTTTGCGGGATTCTGTACTAAAGAATACTTGTTTGCAAATCTTCATGCCGGAATAACTGTAAATATATTTATATTTACGTCTTTTCTTACGGCTTTTTATATAGCCAGACTCTCTATTTTGATTTACAAACATTCAGAGTTTATTAAAAACATAAATATAATAGAAATTATGCCGATAACAGCTTTGTTGTGCTTAAATATTATATTTTATTATAAATTAAGAACAACTATTTTTTATTGCATATCATCTCCGTTTTATGCAGGCATTGCCGGAATTTTAACGGCTCTGCTTCTTTATAAATTGGGAATGTTAGAAAAATTAAATAAAACCCCGCGATTAATTGAAAGATTTTATAATAATTGTGTTTCTAATATTTACACAAAAATGGCTGATTTTTGTAATTATATGGATAACAAAGTTTTTGCAAATTATAAGCCGATTCGAGCTCTATCCGCAACATTGGTTAATGTTATGAATTGGATAGAAATAAATATAATGAATCAAACAGTAAGTATAACTGCCGACGCATTAAAAGGAATCTCAAAAGCTGACAGTATAATGCAGACAAAAAATGTTCAAACGTATAATTCTTATGCGCTTATAATAATTACTTGTATAATAACATTGGTAATTATTTCGTACAAATTGATACTTGAATATATGAGTTAAAGGAGAAACATGGATATATTATTATCAATACCGTTTTTAGTATTTTTACCGATGGCGATTTCAATTATTATTTTATCGCCGCTGTTTACTTCAAACGAAATTATCATAAGACGATTTACAAAAAGTGTGTGCGGATTCCATTTTTTGTACTCGCTTTTTATGCTGCTATTTTTCAATTCGGCAAATCCCTATGAGAGTCAAATTTCGTTTTTTGGACTTGATTGGGTTCAGTCGCTTGGTATAAAATTTGGATTTCAAATTGATAATATTTCAATGATATTAGTTGTACTTACATCATTTATTTTCTTTATAGCTTCTATTTCAAGTAAATTTAATATAAGAAAAAATCATAAATTTTATTATTCAATGCTTTTGCTCCTAATGTCAGCCATTCTGGGTATTTTTACTTCTAATGATATGTTCTTATTTTTCTTATTTTGGGAATTGGAAATGATTCCTGCATATTTTCTTATCGGAACTAATTGGGGAAATAATTTGACTCTTGAGGACGAAGAAAATGCTAAAAAATCTGCAGTTAAGTTTGTATTATATACCTTTTTAGGAAGTATGTTTATGCTTCTGGGGATTCTGTTACTGCATTACTATAGCTTTATTTCAAGCGGTCTTTTGTCTGCAAAATTCAGTGATATTGTTCTTAATGATATTCCTCACAAGATACAGCTCTTTATTACTGTTTGCCTCTTGATTGGATTTGGTGTGAAGCTTCCTATAGTACCGCTGCATACATGGCTTCCGGATGCACATACAAATGCCGTAACTCCTATAAGTATGGTTCTTGCCGGAATATTGTTAAAAACCGGCGGATACGGTATCTATAAATTTAACTATTCAACCATGCCGGAAGCTTTTAACATGGTCACACCGGTTCTTGCAATACTTGCGATAATTAATATTATATATATAGCTTTTGTAACTTATGCCCAAAAAGACATAAAAAGAATAGTTGCATACTCAAGTATTTCAAATATGGGACTTGTTCTTTTAGGTTTATGTACAGTTAATCACATCGGGCTTTCAGCTTCTGTCTTCCACATGGTTTCACATGGACTTGTAACTTGCGGACTATTTATGATTGCCGGAATTGTATATTTAAGATACAAAAACAGAGATATAAATACTTTAGGCGGAATCGCTTCACAAATGCCAAGATTATATGGTTTTGCAGTTCTAATAGTATTGGCTTCAATAGGGGTTCCGTTCTTTGCTCCTTTTATAAGTGAAATTCTTACAATAATCGGAGCTTTGAATTCCGATTTTTCGGAAGTTGTAAAATATGCGGGAATTTTAGCGCTGCCTCTTTTGATAATGAGCTCATGTTATATGCTGAAATTCTTGCATAACGGATTTTTCGGAAAATCATCCGTCGAAAATGTTAATGATATTTCAATTCACGAATTTGTAGTACTGGGTTCAATACTTGCAGGATTGCTGCTGTTTGGTTTATGTCCAAACACTATACTTTCAATAATAGGATAAAAGGAATATAAAATGCTGAATGATATTTTTAATATAATGCTGCCAAATATGGCTTTAGGTTTTTTTATAATACTTCTTTTAGTATTATCAATGATTTTGCCGCTAAAGTTTTATAAATATGCAAGACTAATTTCAGTAATAGGAATATCCTCAGCGATTATTTTGTTATCTTCCGTTCAGACAGAACCGCAATATTTCGGATTTCACAATTCCGTAATGTCAGACAGCTATACTTTGTTGTTCGATTTTATGGTTCTTGTTTGCGGATTTCTTGTAAGCATTTTATCCAAGAATCTTATAAAAACAGTAAAACGCAATGCGTATACTTTTCACGCTTTGCTGTTAACTGCTGTTTTGGGAGCTATGAATATAGTTTCAGCTAATGATTTTCTTACATTATTCATATCGCTTGAAGTTTTAGGTTTTTCAACATATTTTTTAATAATGGTTTCAAAAGGATACCTTTCAAAAGAAGCCGGATTTAAGTATTTAATTACATCTGCGGTATCAACCGGAATTTTTTTATTTGGTGTGTCATATATGTACGGAATATGCGGCAGTTTAAATTTTAACACTATTTATGAGTATATTTCAGAGCGAAATTATTCCATTATATATTCTGTTTCAGCAATAATGATAATCTTAGGTTTAATTTCAAAATTAGCTATACTACCTTTTGCAAATTGGATAATAGATGTTTATAAAGGAACTGATAGCTCCGTTTTAGCATTTTTATCAACAATACCTAAATTGGCATTGTTCGGCATTGTATGCAGGTTGCTTGTATTCCCTTTGAGCAACTGTTTTGAACTTACTTTTGTAATTGCTTTGCTAAGTATTTTAACCGGTTTTTGGGCAAATACATTTGGTATTAGAGAAAACAATGTAAAAGTTATTTTGGGGTGTTCTTCTGCGGCTAATGCATCTTATGCTTTACTTACAGCAAGTCTGGTTTCTGTTTATAACCTTTCAACAGTAATTTTTTATCTGATATGCTATGTATTTATGAACCTCGGAGCTTTTGCATTTTTGAATATGTATGGTGATAAAAACTCAATGGAAGTAAGTTCTTTTAAAGGAATTTATCATAAAAACCATGGTTTGGTCGGAGCGTATGCAATTTGTATTCTGGGGCTTGCCGGAATTCCTGTAACTGCAGGATTTATTGCAAAAATTTATTTATTTACCGCAATAGCAAATTCGGGACTTGTTTTTATACCGTTTTTAATTGTATTACTGCTTCTTACAGTTGTTGCGTTGTATTATTATTTAAAGATACTGTTGCCATTGTTTGAAAAATGCGATAAAAACACAGATATTATTACGTTAAGACCGCTGTTTTCACAAAAGTTTGTTCTTACCGTATCTGCAATATTAATTCTTTTACTTGGAATATTTCCGGAAAAAATTATAGAATTGTGTAAATTTATAGCATACAATATATAAAATATCTTTATATTATAATAAGACCATAAGAAAATAGAAGGAGAAAAAGATGATAATGCCTACAATAGGATTGTTAATAAGTTTGATACTGTGCTTGTTATTTGGGGTTCCTTATATAAGTTTTCTGAAGAAAAAAATGATAGGGCAATACATTTTGGAATTAGCTCCTGAAGCACATGCAAAAAAGGCAGGTACACCAACTACAGGCGGGGTATTTATTATTTTAGCGATAATAATTTCATCGATTTTAACTCTATGCATGGCAGAAAAAGTTGATAATTCGGCTTTTGTTATTTTAATAACATTATTTTTTATGGCTTTAGCCGGATTTCAAGACGACTATCTTAAAATAAAGGGCAAGGAAAATAAAGGCTTGAGTCCCAGAGGTAAACTAATACGTCAAATATTAATAGCTTTGATTCCTACAATATATGCAATGCAAAACTATGGTTCAATTATTACACTCGGTTCAAAAAGTTTTGATTTGGGACTTTTATATCCGATATTCACAGTATTTGTAATAACCGGAGCATCAAACGCATATAATTTAACAGACGGACTTGATGGTTTGGCGGCATCTACTGGAATTCCGGCATTTCTTGCTTGCGGTTGGCTCTGCTATTCAACCGGTCATACAGAAGCGGGTATTATCGCCGCAACTGTAATCGGCGCATTAATTGGATTTTTAAAATACAATAAACCGAAAGCTGAAGTGTTTATGGGTGATACAGGTTCTCTGGCTCTGGGAGGTTTGCTCGGAACTCTTGCCGTAGTCGGAAGATGTGAACTTTTGCTTGCGTTATTCGGCGGAGTATTTGTAATGGAGACTCTTTCTGTTATTATGCAGGTTACAAGTTATAAACTTACAGGAAAAAGAATATTTAAGATGTCTCCGATACATCATCATTTTGAATTATGCGGTCACTCAGAAAAAAGAATAGTGGTAGAATTTACCGTTGTATCACTGATTTTATCATCTATAGCAGTGTTTTTAAACTTTATTATTTAAAACATCATTCTTTAGAATAATATGATATACAAAAGAAATAATCCTTTTGGGTTACTTCCTAAGAAGCTTATGAATACTTGCAAATAGGGTTACAATATAAATGTAAGTCGAAGGCAGCGAGTGATACAGTCGAATAATCGGCTAAAAAAATGATTAGGCATTGTGTATGTGTTCGGCTTACTTCTTTAAAAACCAAAATCTTTTCTTCATAATAATTAGCCTTGCTCCTTTTATCTCTTCAAAAGGGGCATTCTTATTTTTAAACTTTCGAATCCTATTAATAAACGAGTTAATATTTCAAAAGTCATGTTAAAATCTATACAACGGGGGATTATAAGAGATGAAAAAATGGATTTTTATAATCAGTTTACTAATGTTCAGTCAAGCGGTTTTTGCCGACGAAGCAAATATTCAGCCTGCGGTTGTTAATCCTCTTACTGTTCCTCAAAATATAATTTTTGAGAATTGTACAAAGATTTTTAATGTTAACCAAGAAAAGCTTTTTTATCTGACACTTGCTTCAATTTCCGCTAACAGGTTTAAGATAGAAGAGATACAGACAGAGTGCGGATACATTATTTTTTCGGTAAACAGAAACAGATATCTTGCAACAATAGGAACAATAGACAGCAAGGATTCCATCTTAAAAATAACTCCTTGTAATAATATATACAGATTTCCTCCCGGAATTTTATCAAACACGTTTAAATATATCGATTTGAACATGAAGGTTGAAATCTAATCGGGAAATAAGATATGAAAAAAGTTTTAATAATATTTTTAACAGCAATAATAACAACTCTGATATTTACTGCGTGTTCAATAAGAAGAGAAGCAAGCACAAAAGTTGTAACGGTTTGGACATTACAAATGGGGGATTTCTCGGATTATATGTATAAAGTAATTCGGGCTTATGAAAAAGAGCATCCCAATGTTCAAATAAAATGGGTAGATGTTCCGTTTTCTGAAGGAGAGAAAAGAACGCTTGCTGCAGTTATGACGGATTGTCCGCCGGATTTGATAAATTTAAATCCGGATTTTTCTGCGCTTTTGGCTCAAAAAGGAACATTGGAAGAAATTCCGGAAGAATCAGTTACCGGATATAATCCGGAAGTCATAAATGCACTAAAGTATAATGATATTTTGTACTCAATCCCTTGGTATGCAACAAGTGCAATCACTATATATAATAAAAGACTTTTTAAAGATTCTTATGTAATAAGACTTCCGAAAACATATAAAGAGCTTGCCTCAATTGCTGAAAAGGTCAAAATAAATTCAGGAGCTTATGTTTATATACCTACGATTACCGAAAACGATACAATGGCAAGAATTTTGAATAAATATGGAGTTTCCGAAATTGAGGATTACAATTCCGAGCAATCAATAAAAGTTTTTGATATGTTTAAGGATTTGTATCAAAAGGAACTTATTCCTCCGGAGACTATTACATATACTCACAGAGAGGCACTTGAACAATATATGGCGGGAAAAGTTGTTTTCTTTTCCGGCGGAGCAAACTTTTTGAATATGATTAGAGAAAATGCGCCGTCTGTTTATGAAAATACGGATGTAATCGAGCAGATTAAGGGGCCTGTCGGACAGAATGATATTTCTGTGATGAATTTTGTTATTCCTAAACGGGCAAAGAATAAGAGTGAAGCTTTGGATTTTTGTTTGTATTTAACGAACGCTCAAAATCAGCTTGAACTTGCAAAAATGACAAATATCATATCAACAAATTCTGAAGCATTAAATGATAAATTTTATAATGATTATTCCGATTTGAGTTCCAAGGCTCGTTCAATCAGCGCAAAACAGCTTAATAAAATAGCTCCGCAATTAAAGCAGAAAAGAAATCAAAAGGAAATTAATACACAGATAAATTCTGTGGTGCAGACAATTTTGCTGAAAAAAGATTCGACTCAAGATGCGCTTGATAAATTGGTAAAACAATCAACCTCCCTCGGAGGAGGATAGAATTTCAAAATTCGTCAGAATTTTAGTATTTTTACTTTCGCAATGGCAATTTGCTCTAATTAATGTAGGGTGCGTCGTTTGACGCAGCAAAAAACTTAATAAGAGTAGACAAAAACTTTTATTTTAGTAAATATGTTTTAATACATATTTTTACAACCAGCTTGCAACCAGCAAAAAATATGTTATAATAAATGTGTAGAGAGGAGGTATTTCTACCTCCGGTTCCAGTCTCTACATCATCTTAGAGATAATGATTAGAATATGCCCGATGACGAGTAGGGCATATTTTATTATCTCTAGCCATGAATGTTTTTTCATTGGCTCCCTCCTTTCCTTTACACCTAGTTCCAGTTGGATGTTGTCGTGCATAAGTAAGGATTCTTCCAATATAAGAGACCGCTCTACAACCTATATTATATTATATTTTACAAAAAAATAGAAGCTGTGTAGGGTGCGTCGTTTTGACGCACCAAAAAAATTTTTCAATTTCAACTCTATAAGGGTAGACAAACGCAGGATAAAATGTTATACTTAGTATATATAATAATGATATATCATAGGACTGTAAATATGAAGAAGAGAATGCTTAAGAATGGCTTTACAATAGCCGAGTTATTGATTACTATGCTCATTGTACTAGTAGTATCCGCAGCAATTGTTCCGTTTATAGGGCCTAAGAAAATTAAACACCCGAGAGAGCTTGCTAACCATGGTTTGTTTGAGTGCTATTGGAGATTGGAAAACGGTAATTATAAATTGATGCAATATACAAGAGCCGGCAAAAATTCCGGTATTGAAAGCGATTCAGACGCGGTAGAAGTCACAGGTGATGGCAAAACAAAAGGTTATTGTACATTTAATGTTCCTAAGGCAAACTTCTTTAAAGTGGAAATGATTGGTGCAGGCGGTGACGGATACGGCGCTGATTTCACTACAAAGAACCAATTTGTGAATGGTAATATCGGGTATTCTGTAACCGATGTTTCAGAAATTAGTTTCGGAGACAATGGCGGTGGCAATTTAGTTATTGGCGGAAACGAAAACGGGTATAATCTCAACGATTATATATACTCAGATACTATTCCTACAAATCCTGATACTGATACAAGTAATAACAAACTCGGATTTTATGATTATATGGGATATTCTTC
>CADBPN010000038.1 GCA_902796585.1 uncultured bacterium | reverse complement strand
CCTATAACTTGAATTTCGCCTCTTGAAAGAGCCGGTTTTAAGATGTTTGCCGCATCGATTGCTCCTTCTGCAGCACCCGCACCGATTAATGTGTGCATTTCATCAATTACAAGTATAACATTACCGGCTTGTCTGATTTCGTCCATAATCTTTTTAAGACGTTCTTCAAATTCGCCTCTGTATTTAGTTCCGGCAATCAATAAGCCCATATCAAGCTGAATGATTTTTTTATCTTCCAATATATCAGGAACTTCATTATTAACGATTCTGATTGCAAGACCTTCTGCTACTGCAGTTTTACCTACACCCGGTTCGCCTAATAATACCGGATTGTTTTTTGTTCTTCTTGCAAGAATCTGTATAACACGTTCAATTTCTTTTTCTCTGCCGACAACAGGGTCTAATCTCATTTCTGATGCGGCAAGTGTTAAGTCGGTACCAAATTCGTCCAAGCTTGGTGTTTTAACTTTGCTTGCAGAAGACGAACTGCTTGAAGATGATCCGGAACCGCTTCCTGCACCGGCTCCTGCTGTCGGTTTTGAGTCACCTAACATTTTTACAACGTTGCTTCTTACTTTGTTTAAGTCGACACCAAGATTTTCAAGAACTCTAGCAGCAACACCTTCTCCTTCTCTGATTAAACCCAGAAGTAAGTGTTCCGTTCCGATGTAATTATGTCCCAGTTGTCTTGCTTCGTCCCAGGAAAGCTCCAAAACTCTTTTAGCTCTTGGAGTAAAAGGAATTTCAACCGCGACAAATCCGGAGCCTCTTCCGATAATTTTTTCAACTTCAACACGCGCATCTTTTAAATTTACGCCCATTGATTTTAGGGTTTTTGCGGCAATTCCGGTTCCTTCGCCTATCAGACCAAGCAAAACTTGCTCTGTTCCGACGAAATTATGACCAAGCCTGCGAGCCTCTTCTTGGGCAAGCATAATGACCTTAATCGCCTTTTCTGTAAAACGTTCGAACATTAATAAATTTCCTCTTCTTAAAATACGTATTTTCAATGATAATTTTACAAAAAATCGGGCAAAAATTCAAGAGGGGCTTATTATAAATACTCCTTACAAAGTAGTCGGAATTATCTTGGTATTATATAACTCCAAATGGGATTTAATTTGCAATCCAAAAGACAAATATAAGAAATTCGTTTTTTCTTACACTTTTTGCCTTTTATATCTCCGTAACCATAGACTATATAGGGAAAAAATGTCTGCCCGAATTCCTGTGCAAGTTCTTCTGTGTGCTCTTTTTTTACTGTGATATGAACTTTATCCAAATTGTATTCTTCAGCGTAATTTTTTGCGGCAAATTCAGAGTACTCTGTTCCATAGCAAAAAGATGACATCAAAAAAAATAACATTAATAATAAATTAACTCTTTTCATAGAATTAATTTTAACATTATATAAAAAATATTATATTACCCGATTCTCAACAATATTACCGATTTAGGGCAGTTTTGAATTGTTAAGTTTTGTAAAACTTTTAAAAAATCAGGGGTATTTTTGTAATATTTCTTAACAAAGCTATTGCATTTGATATACCGATGATATATTATGTATATGTAAGGATTATTTGTTATGTGTTCGTCAGTCCTTATAAGAGTATGAGTATTTACCCCTTGTATTTACCCCTTCAAGTATTTACCTTAAAAGTATTTTCCCCCCCCGTATTTACCCCAAAAAAATATTATTTACCCATAGGAGTTTAACAGTATGAAAGATCAATTTATCAAAATGAAAAAAGCAGGCACAACAAACCCATTCAGTGAAAAAGCAGTTTTGTTCGGAGTATCAGAGGATTTATCAGCTTACACAAGAAAAGCAAACAGCTTTGATTCATTAAGTGCAGAAGAAGAAAAAGAAATCGCTTTAAGAGCAAAAAAAGGTGACAAAGAAGCAAAGAAAATTTTGGTTCAATCAAATTTAAAATTAGTTTTGACAGTAGCAAGAAAAGCTATTCATGTTTCAAAACTTCCGATGATTGATTTAATTCAAGAAGGAAACTTAGGTTTAATGGTTGCTGTAGAAAAATTCAATCCTGAATTAGGTTACAGATTTTCAACTTACGCAACATGGTGGATTAAACAAGCAATGTTCAAAGCAATTTCAGAACAATCATACTGTATGAAGATTCCTGTATATATACAAGAAACACTGTCTAAATTTTCCAAAGTTAAAGCAGAAATGGAAAAAGCTTATAATTGTCAAGTTACAAACAAAGATGTTGCCGAAAAAATGAATATTGAACCGGATAAAATTGATACGTATCTTTCAGCATATACAACCACAGTATCAATTGAAGGAAGTTTTGATGCAAATAACGGAAGCGAATTGTCTGTAGCGGATGTAGTTGCGGATGAAAAGACCACTGTAGAAGAAAATATTGAATACGAAGAATTAAAGAAGGAAATTTCTTCAATTGTTTCAACTCTAAAAGAAAGAGAACAGGCTGTAATAAAGATGAGATTTGGCTTGGAAAACTTTGCAAAGACAACATTGGAAGAAATCGGAAAGTCATTCGGTGTAACAAAAGAATGTATCCGTCAAACTGAAATGAGAGCATTAAACAAGCTAAAAAACAGCCTTGCGCTGGCTTGTTACGCAAACTAGTGCATCAAGATTAAATTGGGGATAAGTGACGGTTGAAAATTTTCAACCGTCTTATT
>CADBPN010000037.1 GCA_902796585.1 uncultured bacterium | reverse complement strand
GCATAAGTGCCACGTTTAATAAATCTAAGCAATTTTATGAGGTCGGAAATAAAAAATTCAAATTACCCCAAATGTCCATTTTCTGTCCTCAAAATTCCTAATCTGGACTTTTGAAGGGGTAAGGATTCGGCTCAAATATCTAAAAAATCTAAATCACACTAAAGGACAAAATAGGTAATATGAAAAATTGTGGCAAAAAATTTATTTTGATAAATTTACTAAATCCTGCTCTGTGTATTGAGTTATTTTTTCATTATTATCATCAATAAAAAATAATATACCATTGTCCATTCGATATTGAACATACTTGTTATTTTGATATTTTGTAACGAATGTATAGTGAGAATCCTGACTAACTTCCTGTTTTAGATTTCCATTTATATCGTAATTATATTCAGTGACTTCTTGGAATTCATGCTTATCAGAAGAATATTGTGTACTATTTTGCTTTTTTCCGTCACTATAGTTTGTTACAAGAATTCCGTTAGTTTCATCTCTTACTCCGGAAGAACGTATAGTTTGAACAGTATTTCCGTCTTTATCCTTTACTGTTGTTATACACATACCATCAGAATTTTCTGTAATACATGTTTTATCTCCTACTTTATATGTAATAGTGCCATTATCCTTTTCTGTAAAGTTTATACCACGTTTGTTTAATGCTTCTTTAAAACTGTTAAAATTATTGTCTAATGGTATTTCTGCAACTAAATTCATTTGCGCATATTTTCCAATATTAACTTCTGAATATTCACCGACAATTTCTTTTGTTTTTGCTATTGCAGCATTTTTTATTTTCAATTGTTGTTGTTTCTCTGTTTCAATATCTTCTTTTGTTTTGAAAGTGTCATAAACATCTTTGATTTCTTCTTCATATGCTTCATTTAGACCAAATTTTACTTTTTTGCTACCAATTTTACCATCCATGTGGAATTTATTGTCACTTCCTAATTCTGCATCTAATAATGTATAAATAGTAGCCATTTCTCTTTCATTAACATCTTCGTTACCGTCTTTCATTGCTATTTGTTTTATTTTACTAAGGTCATTTTCATCCAACTCGTTATTATATTGCTGAAATATACTAATAGCCTTATCTAAACTAATTGATTTTTGACCATTCATTGCATTTTTCACTGTCTTTTTAATAAATTCTACATATTTTGAATCCTTACAAGCCTTACCCATGCTATTAATATTGAAATTTTCTGACATTAAAAATCTCCTTTTTTATAATCTTACTTCATGTATATCGACTGATTTGTTTAAAACTTTAATGATTTTATAAAAATTGTTACATTTGGAGAATAATTGTTACAATCGGAGATTGAGAATTACTCAACATGTGTTATAATAATAGTTTATAGGTCGGGTTTTAACCCGACAAAAACTTATTGTATAATATTAGAATGAATTATAAACGCTACTTTATACCAAATTCTATGGTTTTTATTACAATTGTCACATATAATAGAAAACAAATTCTTTTAGATTATATTGATTTAATAAAATCTTCTTTGAAATATACGAAAACAAAAATTCCATTTAATATTGTGGCAAAAATAGGTAATTTGAAAAGTAGGGTTTGGTTTTAACAGAACCAATAATATTTAGAAGATGCGTCAAAACGACGCACATACTTGCTTTATTAGTAAATAAAATAACAATTAAGAATAATAAAAATATATTTGCTGTATTTAAAAACCAAAAGATTTACCTTGGCATTTATGCTAAGATTAGTTTGTGAGATATATCGGTTGCAAAAAATTATTATTAAAAGATATAGAAAAAGTCATTGAGGATAATATTGAGTCGGCTGAAAGTTTTTGTGATATTTTCTCCGGAACGGTTTCTGTGGCAAATTATTTTAAGTCTAAATACAAAATAATTTCCAATGATATGCTTAGTTTTTCATACTGTATACAGAAAGGAATTATTGAAAATTCAGAAATTCCGTCTTTCGAAATATTAAATAAAAATACCGGTATTAAAAATCCTATCGAATACTTTAATAGCGTAGATAATAAAGAATGTGAAAAATTATCAAAAGAAAAAAGATTTTGTCAAAACAATTATTCCCCAATGGGAAATAGAATGTATTTTACAGACTCTAACGCTTTGAGGATTGATTTTATACGTAATAAAATTGACGAATGGTATCATAAAGCATTTATAAATGATTCAGAATATTATTATTTAATTACGGTTTTGCTTGAAGCCATTCCGTTTGTTTCCAATATTGCCGGAACATACGGAGCGTTTAACAAACGGTGGGATAAAAGAGCATTAAATAATATTGAACTCAATGATATTTTAATATTTGACAATCATCAAAATAACACTTCGTATAACGAGGATTCAAATGATTTAATAACACAAATTTCAGGGGATATTTTGTATATTGATCCGCCGTATAATAACAGGCAATATTCTCTGAATTATCACGTTTTAGAAACGATTGCATTGTATGACAATCCTAAACTAAAAGGTATTACCGGACGCAGAGAACAAAAACAAAAAAAATCTTTGTACTGCAACAAATTAAAAGCCGCAAAAACGTTTGAAGAATTAATAAACAATGCAAAATTCAAACATATTATTATGAGTTATAGCAGTGAAGGGTTAATGACAACATCTGAAATAGAGCGAATCTTAAAAAAATACGGGGATGCAGAGTCATATAAGATGTATGAAATCCCTTATAGACGGTTTAAAAGTCAGAGTAAAGATTCCGCAAATCAGTTAAAAGAATTGTTATTCTACGTAAGGAAAGATGTATGATAAAGGAAAAAGAATACATAAAATCACCGTTAAATTATACGGGAGGAAAATATAAAATTTTATCTTCTATATTTCCATTTTTCCCTAAAAAAATAAATACGTTTATAGATCTCTTTGGCGGGGGATTTAATGTCGGCATTAATGTAAATGCAAAAAAAATTATATATAACGATCACATGTCATATTTAAAAGAGATGTTCAGTTTTTTTAAAGAAGCAGAGACAGATTTTATTTTAAAAAGTATAAAAGGCAGAATTTCAGAATTTAATTTAAATGAACAAAATATTGAAGGTTACTTAAATCTACGAAAAAAATATAATAAAAGTAGGGATATATTGGATTTATTTTTGTTAACTTGCTATTCTTTCAATCATCAAATTAGGTTCAACAATAATCACGAATTCAATACTCCTTTTGGGCGTAATAGAAGTTGCTTTAATTCTTCTATAGAACAAAACTTAATATCTTTTATAACTAATTTAAAAAATAAAAATATTGAATTTTCTTCACACGATTTTTCCTATATAAAAAACTATGAATTTAAAAAAAATGATTTTGTATATTGCGATCCGCCTTATTTAATTTCTAATGCCGCATACAATGATGGGAAAAGAGGTTTTAAAAATTGGACTGAAAAAGAGGATAATGAATTATTAAAATTATTAGATTCTTTAAACAGCAAAAATATAAAATTTTTATTATCAAATGTTTTCATTCATAAAGGTTTAAAGAACAATAATTTAATAGAGTGGAGTAAGAATTATAATGTTAAATTTATAGATAAAAACTATAAAAATTGCAATTATCATTTAAAAGAAAAAAAATCACAAACTCAAGAGGTTATTGTATATAATTATTAATTTCTATTGATTCTTACGTAATTGTCACAAAACCATAAATCAAGTATTTTTATACTATATGTAAAGATTTGTAAATTGCTTTAAAAAAATAGGCAATTATTAAAAACAAAAATACTTTATATATATGCAAGGGAAAATTTACGGGATATTAAAACATTGCATAAAAATGTTAAAACGGCATAATTAACTCTCTATTCTTTTTATACTCATAATACACATACTACACTTCACACATTAAGGTTTTTAGAGTCGCAAAGACTCTTTTTTTTGCCTAAGGGTTATAGAATGAAATACTGCCAACCTTCTTTCCGGCAATAGTTTTTATATCCTTGTCATACTCAATATTCACCCAGCCAAGTTTTTTAAGATACTCAAGAACCGCAACTCTTCTTGCTTCCATTGAACAATCATTAATTTTTACAACAAATGCTTCTGATGTAATTGTGTTCAATACAACACACAATCCGCCTGCACCTACCTTTGCTACTAAATTATCTGATTCAGAAACAATTTCCGTATCCAATCGATTTTCTCCTCCGTAAATGTATGGATTCGTTTTAATTGCACTAATAATTTCAGGATAGTTTAATAATTTTGTATAACCGAGAGCTAAATTGTATAATGGCATACTTAATATCGGCACACCACAACCGTCTGTTGTTATCGGATAGTCTTGTTTTACTTCACATAAGTCATTTATTTTATTCTTTATTTCTTGCTGCAGCGGATGTTCTATTGAGTCATAAGTTTTAATATCCCAGCCGTTTTTTACACAAATAGCCAAAAAACCAATATGTTTTCCGGAACAATTATTATGCAGTTGATTCGGAGCTTGTCCTCTAAGCAGCATTTTATCCTGCATTGTTCTTGATAACGGACTGTGAATTCCGCACTTTAAATCACTTTCTTTTAACCCGAATTTTTTAAGTAAATTATTTGCAATTTCTATATGAACATCTTCACCGGCATGTGAACCGCAGCAGAACGCAAGTTCTTCCGGTGCTAATTCTATACCGTTATCCAAAAGCAATGTAGCTTGCAGAGGTTTTGCACAAGAACGCAGATAATACGGATTAGAGTCAATATTCTTATCAAATACCGTAACAAATATCCCTTCGTGAAATTCTTCTGTTAAGCCGTCTCTTATGTAATCAATCCGCCATTTATTATTACCTTTGAGCACAAATTAGTCCTCTTTATGATCTTTTATAAATGTTAACAAGGCATCTATTTTTTGTTTAAGAATTTCATTTTCTTCTTTTAATTTTGTATTTTCGACTCTTAAATCATACTTTTCTTCTTCTAATGCAATATCAGGAATATCCTTCGGGTTCAATGAAAAGCGTTTTGTTGCTTCTTCTTTCATAAATATAATGCTTTTAACATCAAGTTCTCTTACAAACCCCATTTGAACCATTAATTCTGCAATAAACACGTGTTTTCCTGATGCATTTATTTCTTGTTGTTTATTCAAAACTTCGTCTAATTGTTCAATTGTCATTTTGCCGGCTCTTATGAAATATTCACCCGTTCTGTATTTCCCTGCTATATATCCGGCTATTGCACTTACAAGATTAGGAACTTCTTTTGAAAAGAATCCTGACGTTTTGCAAAAAGTAAATGCTTTTGAAACCTCTTCCAAAGATAAACTGTCTTCTATTGCAATTTCTATTAAAGACATACCCTTGGTACAGCAGTTTAAAAAAGAGTATATACTTTCATCAAACTTTGATTCCTTTGTTAAAAGTTCTTTTTGCCCTAAATCAGATAATGACGGTTTATAGACGTGAAAAAGTTCTCCTTCTTCTACATCCAGAAATTCATTACTCATATATTTATTCAAGTTTTCAGAAAGATTAAGAAAAATAGTTTGTTTTATCCACAAAGGAAAACCTATCATTTTATCCATATAGTCAATAAAAACACTCTTTGTCATAAATTTACCCTTCTTTTAAACGATGTAATTGATTTTATTATATCATAGAATAAATTAGTAAGTTAATATAATATAAGGAAATTATAATACATGGGCATGGACGGTTTTTCAATCGCAAATACAGGCATTAAGGAGCCTACTTCTGCTGAGTTAACTAACCGAACTGAACAAGTCATGGCAAATGACCCTGCGAATTCCAGACAAATACAAGATTTAAGTACAAATGAAAGAATAAAAGAAAAAGAGGACGAAGAAGAATCCGGAGGAAAGAATACTCGTAAACAGCCGGAAGACGAAGAGTTTGAAGACGGTTTGGTCGAAAACAATGAAGAGCAGGAAGAACTCGATTTTGATATTGAAGATATTGAAAACCCAAATAAAGATTTTTATGTTAAATTAAATGTAAAAGATGATATAATAGAATTATATGATAGTGCAACAGATAGATTAATAGAAACAATATCCGGAACAGAATTAGGTGAATTGGTTCAAAAACTTAATATGGCTTCAGGAATATTTGTAAACAAGAAAGTGTAGTATATGGCACCAGCAAATCCTTACAGTAAGTATATAAAACAGTATCAAACAAATAATATCGCAACTGCGACACCTGAAAAATTAATGATATTATTATTTGACGGTGCTATACAATTTTTATTGAAAGCAAAAAATGCAATTGCGGAAAACAACTATAAAGAGCGCTCGGAGAATATTGACGGAGCGAGGAAAATAATTAGGGAATTAATGCGTACTATTGATTTAGAAAACGGTAATGACGTTTCTAAGCTTTTGTTTAGATTATACAATCGTATGGCGATGAATCTCATAAAAGCAAATGTAACTAAGAACGCAGATAAAATTGATGAAGTAATAGAAGATTTAACCAATATTCGCTGGGGATTTCAAAAGGCTATTGATATTCAAAGCGGAGTAACAACTGTAGAAGAAGTGATGAAAGAACAAATGGCAGAAGAAGCATCTGCAAATCCGGCATTACAAAATACTCAAATTGAAAAACAAGAGGATGCTGAATAATTATGCAAGATGAAAATCAATACAGACAATTAATCATGCAGTATGAGCAGTTAAAGAACGGTGCTCTTGAAATATCCCGAATGATTGATGCGGAAAATTATGACAATGCCATTACAATGATTAAAAATCGTGAATCCGTATTTCTAAATTGCAAATGCATGAGAAATTATCTTGATTTAACACCGGTTCAGCAAAAAGAGCTCGATGGTCTTATTGATGAGCTGAGAGATATAGAAATGCTTAATATAAAAAAATTAGAAAAAGGCATGCAGGAAGTTCAACAAGAACTTATTAAAACACAACGCACAGAAAAGCTTCAAAATGCATACGGCACAAATACCTCAGAACAAGGAAGCATCGTTAATTACGAAGAATAATGTTTATATTTCAAGTTCAAATGTTGTTTTTAGCACTCGTGCATTAGCATTATATGCTAATTGAGCCATCTTAATATTACAAGCATCTTGTACGGAATATCCGTTTTCTAATGCTGCCGCCATTACATTTTCCAATTCATTTGCTGAATTAACAAAATTTCCGGGGATATCTGATTTAAAATCTTCGCTATGAACATTGTTATAATATGCGCTAAAATCAGGACTACTTCCTGAACCGTTATTTTCATTATCCGCATCAACAGATACAGGTTTTACTTGACCAATGTCACGAGGAAGCGTATCCATTGGAGACAACGGAAACATTATATTTGAAAGAGAATTGTTATCAATCGGGGAAATAGAACTCATACAAACCTCTATTAATATTTTAACTCATGTTATACTTCTTTCAATAGATTATGATTCTTTTCTTCATAAAACTTAAAAATTTACCATGATATAATTAGAAAAACGGAGTAAAAAATGAAAAAAGATTCTAAAGAAGCCGCAAAAAAAATTAAAATGCTTGTGTTTGACGTTGACGGAGTTATGACAGACGGAAGCATTACTTATGATGAAAACGGAGTTGAATATAAGACATTTAACGCAAAAGACGGTCATGGAATTGTCAGAATGAATAAATCCGGATTCATCACAGCTATAATTACCGCAAGAAACAACGGTACAGTTCAACACAGAGCAAAAAATTTAAATTTCACCGAGTTATATCAAGGACGAAAATATAAGCTGCCTGCACTTGAAGAACTAATGCAAAAATACAATCTTGATTACGAAAATATTTCGTATATGGGAGATGATTTACCGGATATCTGCATTTTAGAAAAAGTAGGACTCGCTTGCTGTCCGGCGGACGCAGTTGAAGAAGTACAAAATATTTGCAATTTTAAATCAAAATTCAATGGCGGTAAAGGTGCAGTCAGAGAGCTTTGCGATTTTATCCTTGATGTCCAAGGTATAGAGAAGGATTATATAGTAAGTGAAGGCCCTGCAAAGTAAATCTAAAACCGAGCTGCTTGCACCTGCAAAAGACAAAGAAACCGCAATAGAAGCTATTAATTGCGGAGCTGATGCTGTTTATATCGGAGCTTCCGCCTTTGGTGCAAGACAAAATGCTTGTAATTCAATTGAAGACATTAAATATGTTACAAATTACGCACATAAATTTTGGGCAAAGGTTTTTGTAACCGTAAATACAATATTAAATGACGCTGAACTTATTCAGGCGGTTGAACTGGTTAAACAGTTGGATAAAATTGGTGTTGATGCCGTTTTAGTTCAAGACATGGGGTTACTTAAACGTTTAGCGGAATTAAAACTTAATTTACCCATTCACATGAGTACCCAGTGTGACAACAGAGAGAAGGAAAAAATTGATTTTTTCAACAAAATCGGAGTTTCCAGAGTAGTTTTAGCTAGAGAATTATCAATTGATAAGATTAGGGAAATTCATCAAGCAAATCCTGAAATAGAACTGGAATGTTTTGTTCATGGAGCTTTGTGCGTATCATACAGCGGTCAATGTTATTTAAGTGCCTATATTGGCGGCAGAAGCGCTAACAGGGGAGAATGCGCGCAGCCATGCAGAAAAAAATACACTGTTATGACAGATAAAGGCGAAATCATTGCAAAAAATATTTATCCGCTGTGTTTAAAAGATTTTAATGCTTCTAAACATTTAAAAGACATGATTAATTCCGGAGTATATTCTTTTAAAATTGAGGGAAGATTGAAAGACAAAGGATATGTAAAAAATATTGTCGCATTTTATAGGCAAGAGTTAGACAAATATTCTCAAAAAACGTCATCAGGTAAATCCGTTTATCAATTCACCCCAAATCCCGAAAAAAGTTTTAACAGAGGATTTACTGATTATTTTTTGAAAGAAAGATGTAACTGTTTTAGCACTGATTCTCCAAAGTCAAAAGGAGAATTGATAGGCAAAGTGACAAAACTGGAAGCTAAAGGTTTTGTTATAAAAACTGACAAAAAACTTTCCCCGCAAGACGGATTATGTTTCATTGAAAATAAAGAAATAAAAGGATTTAAAATTAACTCTGTCAAAACAAATGACACAAATAAACATGAAATATTAATAATTCCTAACAATAAAGTTAATATAAAAATCGGAACTCTTTTATACCGAAACCAAGATATAGAATTTGAAAAGTTGTTAAGCATGCCTGTTAAAAGACAAATCGGTATAAATATATCATATAAAAATAACAAACTAACAATTGTTGATGAGGATAATATAAGCATTGAAGAAAAAATTCAATCAACCGAATCTGCTCAAAATCAAGAAAAAATGAACCAAACTTTTATAAAACAATTTAGTAAAACAGGAGAAAGCGACTTTTATATAAATGATATAAAAATAGATTCTTCTGTACCGTTCATGCCTATAAGTGCAATAAATGAATTAAGAAGAACCGGTTTTGAAAAATTAATGAATAAAAGACTAGAGAGCTTTAAAAGAGATATTCAAAAGCCGATAAAATTAGCAAAGTATTACAAAAATGAGGTTGATTACCGCGCAAATATATCAAATAAAGAAGCAGAAGAGTTTTATGCGGAATGCGGCTGCACAGTTCTTGAACCGGCGTTAGAAATAAAACTTCCTAACAGGCAAATTGAACTTATGAGAACAAAACACTGTATTAAACATGCACTTAATATGTGTAAATCGCCCAAAAATTTAATACTCGTAGATGAATACAACAAAAAATATCCTCTAAAATTTGATTGCAAAAATTGTGAAATGTGCGTATTGTCTCCATTATAGAAAATTGAACAATAAATAAAACCTCAAAAAATCTGTCAATTTTTGGATTTTTCCACATCCTCCCTTGAGTTTGCGGAAAAATTAAAATTTTCCCTGCAAACTCTGGGGAACGGTTTCGAGTTAAGCTACGTGCTATCCCGCACCTAGCCTAACTCTCACACACCTTGGGTCGGATTTGAAAAGCGGATTGTCGGCAGAGAGTGGCAGGATT
>CADBPN010000036.1 GCA_902796585.1 uncultured bacterium | reverse complement strand
TAATTTTGCATTTTTATTACCGTCATTTGACAACTGCTCCAAACGTGTCTTTCTCACTTTTACAAGAGAAAACTCCGCTGCAACAAAAAAGCCGTTAACAAAAAGTAAAAATACTATTATAAATATATTAACTAATATGTCCGATGGGTCCATTTACTCTCAAATAAATCCTTTGATTATATCTACAATTTTACTATATATACTAATAAACTGCAATACTAAAACAAACTTAATTTAAAACAAGAGCTTCTTGTTGTATGTTTTTGCCTAATGCCGTAATAGTACCTGCTCCGAGCCCTATAACAATATTGCCGCTATTTAGCGTAGGAAGCAGCGTTTTTGCAACTTGTTCCATATTTCCGCTGATATATTCAGAATTTGGTAAATCTTTTGAAAAATTCAATCCGCTTATGCCTTCAATTTCATCTTCGGAAGCTGCATAAACATCGGTTACAATAACCCTTCCTGCATTATTAAAAGCTGATTTAAAATCATTCCAAAGGCTTTTTAATCGGGTATATCTGTGCGGTTGGAACACTGCAACAATATTTTCTTTACCAAATTTTAATGCTGCCGCATCCAATGTTGCTTTAATTTCAGTAGGGTGATGAGCATAATCATCATATATTTCAATTCCTTTTATTTCACATATTTTTTGGAATCTTCTGCCCATGCCGGTAAAATCGTAGAATGCTTTTTTTATAACGTCTAAGCTTACATCCAATCCGCTTTCGTTCAAAGCTGAAACAACAGCCAAAGTATTATAGACATTATGGATTCCTGCCAATTGGATTTTGATGAATTGAACAAGAGTCTTATCTTTATAATAAATATCAAAAGTTGTTCCGTCTTTTGAATATACTATATTTTTAGCAACATAATCAGCGTTTTTTAAACCGAACGTAATAAAATCTCCGTTTAAATTTGCAATTCCCGCGTTATCATTATTAACTATAACTTTTTTTGATTTAGAAATTTCCTCATTAAAAGTCTTTACCAAATCAGCCATGCCGTTTTTATAATAGTCTAAATGGTCTTCTTCCAAATTATTAATTACCAATATATCAGGCGAGTATTTTACAATCGTACCATCGCTTTCATCTAGCTCTGCTATAAAATATTTACCTGATTTATGCTGTGCATTTGTATTAATATCCGGCAAAATACCGCCATCTACAAATGAAGGTTCGTAACCTGATTTTTCAAGAACATAAGAAGCAAGTCCGCTTGTTGTCGTTTTGCCATGTGTTCCGGAAAAACCGATGAAACACTTACCGTCAGTTTGAGCTTTTTGGGCAATTTCTTTTAATAAGTCTGATCGATGATAAATTTTTAAACCTAATTCACGTGCCCTTATTAACTCCGGATTATTTTCTCTGATAGCAGTAGAAATTATTACCGTAGAATTTTCGGGTACATTTTTTGAATCATGTCCTATATAAATTTCAGCCCCAAGTTTTCTTAACTTCTCTACATATTTAGAATCGCAAATATCTGAACCTGAAACGATTTCTCCGTCTTCAAGCAGATACTTCGCAAGTCCGCTCATTCCTATACCGCCTATTGCTATAAAATGATATTTAGCCATAATCCTCTCCAACTGTCTAAATTATTATATTATAAATAAACTAATTTAACAAAGAAAAGATTTTAGACAACCGTATTATAAATTCTGTCTCCGGCATCACCCATTCCCGGTACGATATACCCTCTTTCATTCAAGTGGGAGTCAACAGATGCAACTATTAACTTAATATCAGGGAATTCACCAAATACAGCCTCTATACCTTGCGGAGCTGCTATCATACAAACACAACAAATATTTTCCTCCGGAATACCTTTACTTACATACAACCTAATAGCCTCAATTAGAGAATTTCCGGTTGCAAGCATTGGGTCGGTAATATAAACATAATACTTGCTTGGATTATCAACAGGCATAGGTACTTTATTATAATACCATACCGGCTTCAATGTTTTTTCATCCCTATACATACCAATATGACGTATTGTTGCTTGAGGTAAAATATCCACAGCTTCATCTGTAAATATTAAACCTGCTCTCAATATTGGTGAAATAATAATTGTTATATCATCATTAATTGTTTTTACTGTACAAGGAGCAACCGGTGTTTCTATACTTACTTCTTTTTGAGGTAAATTTTTGGTAGCTTCATATAATAAAATTCTTGTAAGTTTTCTTGCTGCAAGCCTTACACCTTGCGTGTCCGTATTTTTATTTCTTATTGTGCATAAACTCTGATTTACAATCGGATTTGATATTATTTTTAAGTTATTATCTTTTTCCATAATTAAGCTTTCTCCCAAATTCTTCCATTCTTTTTTGCGATTGATCGATTATACCGTCTGAATATTTGATAAAATCCTTTATATCGCCATTATTACCTTGTTTAAACTTTGGCATGTCAATTTTTTTTAATTCTTTTCCGAAATGAGCGGAAGTTTTTATTATAGAATTAACTTCTTTAAACATTTCATTCAGAAGTCCTGCAACATCACTTAGTCTTTTAGGCGGATTAACTTCTATTGCGGCAGTTTGAGAATCTATATATTTATTTTTTTCAGGTAAGTATAGTTCCAATGATTTAGAACCCGCCATTCCGCTAAATTCTACCGTTACAGAAGTACCCTGAGGCAAATTAATGCTGTCATCATGGAGAATAAAACGGATAAACACCTCATTTTTCACAGGTTTTATCTTTGTTACATGACCAACCTCAATTCCCATCATTCTGACAGGAGAACCTACAATAAGCCCGTCGACATCCGGCATGTATATTCTGTACTCTTTAGTGTTGTGCTTTATTTTTGTAAAATAAAATGAAATAAAAAAGGTCGCAGCAATCAATAATACTATTAGCCAAATTAAAAGCTCACCTTTATGCGTAATGTATAAAACTCTGTTTTTATCTTTTTCTTTATTGTCCATATTAGACATATTATATAAAATTTTTGATTAAAAAACTAATTTTGTAAATTATTGTAACGATTTTTAAACAATATATCCTGTTAAAGTTAATCACTACAGCAAATGTGGAATATATAATTGTCAAGGAATGACATTTTGCCCCTAATAATGTGTGGTCTAATACGGAAATAAAAATTAATGATTAGCTTACGTACAAATATGACAAGCCTTATAGTGCAGAAAAATCTTGCGCATGCAACCGCAGGTTTAAATCGTGCAATTGAGCAAATGACAACAGGATACAAATTAAATCATGCCAAAGACAATCCTGCTAATTATGCTATTATGAAACAATTAGAAAGAAAACTCTGTTCTTGGGAAGTGGCACAAGATAATATGATGATGGGAATTGATATGCTTGATACAGCTAGTGACAACGCAGATTTAATTTCTAATCACGTTTCAAGAATTCGAGATCTATGCATGCAAGGTGTGAACGGAACTTACGGAGAACAATCACTTAATGCAATAAAATTAGAAGTAAAAGCAAGAGCGGAAGAAATAAACAGAATAGTTGATTCGACTGAATACAACGGAATAAAATTATTTGGGGAAAAAGATTCCGATGGAAATGTTATTCCAAAAATTTTAAATCTTCAAATAGGAATTGACGGTTCTGAATCATCTCGTATTTCTGTAAAAACATCTTTTGATATTGAAGGACTAAATAAATTATCAGAGATTGATATTACATCACAGGACTCTTTAAAAGAGCTTGATAAAATTATTAATAGTATAAGCGGATATCAGGTTGAAATTGGTTCTTCTCAAAACCGTCTTGAATATGCATTAGATTATGCAGAAACAACGACTGAAAATATTACGTCCTCACTTTCAACAATAAGAGATGCTGATATAGCAAAAGTCTCAAGTGATTTTATAAGATATCAAATTTTACAGCAGGCATGCGCAACACTCCTTGCAACTGCAAATCAAATACCTTCAATTGCTCTGCAGTTGCTGTAAATTAAGTACTTACTTTTACAATAACCTTTTTTACATTTATTTGCTTTTCCGGATTTAAAGAAGGCTGATGAGCATCCTGCGGGAAAAAAACAGCAAAATCACCTTCTCTTAATAAAAATTCCCCACGATTTTTCATACAATTCAGAAATTCTATATCATTTTCTTCACTGTATGGAGTTTTTACAGAACAATTATCATAATTTGTAATACCGATTTTTTCAACACCTTTTATCATATATTGAATATCAATGTATCTTCGATGACCTTCAAAAGCTGCATCGGCTTTTGTATCGTAACTTTGAACATTTGCATAAATATTATCATTATCTATGTAGTATCTTCCGTCTTTTATATTTTCTAAATCTGTATTTTTAAGCCATTCAAAACCTTTTTTTAATTTTTCAGAAATACCGTAATATGTTTTTGCATTTATTAATCTGTCTTTTATCATAATTTATCCTCTACCTTTTTTAAATATTCTTCTATAAATCCGTCCAAGTCACCATCCATTACAGCATCTACGTTTCCCATCTCGAAACCGGTTCTGTGGTCTTTTACCATTTTGTACGGGTGAAATACGTATGAACGAATTTGCGAGCCAAAATTTATATCAAATGCCTCTCCTTTTAATTCCGCCAGCTTTTTTTCATGCTCTCTCTGTCTTAATTCAAGTAATTTTGAAGCAAGCATTTGCATTGCATTTTCTTTATTTTGAAGTTGAGAACGCTCTTGCTGGCACTTTATAACTATTCCTGTAGGTTTATGCAATATTCTTACTGCGGTTTCAACTTTATTAACATTTTGACCGCCGGCACCGCCGGAACGCATAGTATCTATTTCTAAATCCTCAGGAGGTATTACAATTGTTTTCTCATAATCAGGTATAATAGGAGAAACTTCGCATGAAGCAAAACTGGTTTGGCGCTTTCCGTTTGCATTAAAAGGAGATATTCTGACAAGCCTATGAACTCCTTTTTCAGCTTTGGCATAACCGTATGCGTATTTACCTGTTATTTTAATTGTTGCTGATTTTATTCCGGCTTCTTCGCCGTCGGACTTATCAACCAACTCGGTTTTCCAATTTCTTGACTCTGCCCACCTTGTGTACATTCTCAAAAGCATGCTTGCCCAATCTTGAGCATCTGTTCCGCCTGCACCTGCATTTATTGTAAGAAAAGCATCCGCTTCATCATATTCGCCCGATAACATTTTTTGTATATCATACTTATCAAGCTCTTTTTCTAATGATATTAACTTTGCATTACTTTCTTGAATCAGTTCTTCATCGCCAATCTCGTATGCAGTTTTTGCATCCTCAATTACCGATGTCCAATTCTCAAATAAATTTATCAAATCTTTTATTTCTCTGGAGCGCTGTCCCAATTGATTGGCTAAATTTTGATTCGACCAAACTTCCGGTTTTTGAAGCCTGATTTCAGTTTCTTTTAACTCGGAATTTAATTTGTCCCAGTCAAAGACACTCCTTATTTTTATTAATTCTGTTTTCTAATTCTTCTATATTCATAATGCTTCTACAAGCTCCACTATTCTGTTATGTATATTTTCAATTGTATCTGACGACGATATCAATTTAACTCTATCAGGCTCCAACTCTGCAATTTTCAAGAATCCTTCTCTTACCCTGTTAAAAAAATCTTTACCTGAAGATTCCATACGGTCTTTATCTTTGCCAACTCTTTTCATCGAAGTTTCAATATCTACATCAAGTAATATTGTTAAATCGGGTTTTAGAGAACTTGTTGCAATATTATTTAAATGTTTAATTTCATTTATATCCAATCCTCTGCCATATCCTTGATAAGCAACTGTAGAATCAGTGTGCCTGTCACATAGTACAATCTTTCCTTCTTTTATAGCCGGTTTTACAATGCAATCCACATGCTGAGCTCTGTCGGCCAGAAACAAAAAAGATTCACATTTAGAAGAAACCTCTCCGTCATAATGTAAAAGAATTTCTCTTAATTGGGTTCCCAAGCCTTTTGCACCGGGTTCTCTTGTTAATAAGGTATTATACCCTTTATTTTTTAAATACTTATCTAACAATTCTATTTGAGTTGTTTTTCCGCAGCCGTCTGCCCCTTCAAAAGTTATAAAAAGTCCTTCTCTCATTTATTACTCCTTACTACTAATAATATATCAAATACTATCCTGCGTAAACTATCGACTTTTTATTTTGCCGAATGTCTCGCACAAAAAAACTCAAAAATTTGTCAATTTTTGTTATTTCACGCACGCTCCTTTTGCAACAAATTGAGTCTTATGATATAATTTTGATGTGAGAGATTTAATTAAACTAATAATTGTTGGGATAGTTATTTTATTTGCACCTATTGGCTTTTGTGCAGATAAAAAATATAAACTTGTTATTTTACCGGATAACATAGTAACAGAATCACTTGCGGTAGATTCATTCATATATGACTCTGCCTCAGAGTTTTTCTCTACTGAAGTTATTAATCTGCTAAATCAAACAGATTTTATCAACTGTCCTACTGTTTCAAATGAAAGACAATTGTTAAAATCGACTCCTGCAACAATGATACCTGCAAGAGACGTAACTCAAAAATTTAAAACTACATACAATGTTGATTTACCTAAATTAAAAAAATTAACAAATAAAAATCAAACACATTACGCAGCACTTATAACTTCAACCATTGATGCAGAAAATTATGTCTTAAGAAGAACTTTATGGGACTTTTTAAACATAGCTGGTGCTACTGTTATTGATCCTGCATACAAAATATCTACGTACGTTGTTCTGATAGATACTAATACAAACGGAATCTTATGGTCTAACACATTTTATAAGACTATAAGTACGGTAGAGAGCAGAATACTTACAAGAGGCCCGTCGCCTCAAACAGAACAACTGCAAAAAATTAGAGATTATTCAAGAATGTTGTGTCCCGAAATTGCATATAACTTACAAAAATATTTACTTAGCGATGCTGATTATATAAAAGAAACTCATAAAATATACTACGATATGGGCGATTTTGATAATATCTTTACAAAAAAATACAGACGTTGGCGCAGAGAAGGAAAGAAAGACTTTAATGCAACAAAATCAAACGTTAAAAATACATTTAAGAAAAAACCAAAACAAAGAATTCAAGAAGAAACAACTGTTAAAAAATCTACAAAAGCAGAAATTACCAATACGGTTAAGCAGGAAACTTCAAAAACTAAAATTCAATCGGATAAACCTACTAAAATTATTCAACCGCTTGATTTTGAAGACCAATCATTGTTTGAACCTGTAAATATTCGAAAGACAAGAAAAAATAAGCTTATAGAAGATGAAGATGTTATATCTCCGCTAAGAGGATATGATAAGTTATAATAACATCATTAAGAAACATTACTTTTAGCTTGACAGCAAAGTATAGCTTGTGTTAATAATGATATTATAAATAGTGTATAGATAGGTTAATCGTGCTCAAACGGGCGGATTTAATAAAGCCGGTGTTCTTAATGAATTACCTTCTCCCCCTACGATTCCTCAAAAAGAAAGGATAATACAATGTACGCAATAGTCGAAACAGGTGGAAAACAGTACCAAGTTGAAGAAGGTCGCTATGTTGACGTTGAATTACTTGGCGAAGAAAAAGATGCAAAAGTTGTTTTTGATAAAGTTGTTATGATTGTTAACGGCAAAAAATCAAAAGTTGGTCAACCTTATGTATCAAATGCAAAAGTTGAAGGAACTATTCTTAAAACTGACAGAGCAAAGAAAATTATAGTTTATAAACAAAGACCTAAAAAAGGTTACAGAAAAAAACAAGGTCACAGACAAGGTTTTGCAAGAGTTATGATTAATAAAATCAGAACGACTGCATCTAAAGCAAAAGCAGAAACAACAGAAACTGCAGAAGCATAGAAAGCGGATTCACAAAAGAATCCGGTCGACTGATTATATTCAGTCAATAAATTACTCAGTCACTTAATTAATAAAGGAGAAATAAAATGGCACATAAGAAAGGTATGGGTTCTACCCGTAACGGTCGTGATTCCGAAGCTAAGCGTTTAGGCGTTAAAAAATTCGGCGGCGAAATCGTTAAAGCAGGAAACATTCTTGTTCGCCAAAGAGGAACAAAAGTTCATCCGGGAAATAATGTAGGAATTGGCTCTGATGATACTTTGTTTGCTATGATTGACGGTCAAGTTAAATTTGAATCTCACAGACGTGACAGAAAACAAGTTTCTGTATATGCTGTATAATAATTTGTAAACAGATAAAATTCCTTCTCGCAAGAGGAGGAATTTTATTCTAATAGCAAATTTATTTTTTACGCGTTTTTATCCAGAAAAAGGAGTGTCATTATGAATGTTAACACAAACTATTCCCCTGCTTTCAGTGCTCAACCAACTAATAGAATATTACAACATCGTTTCAAAAGCATTTTACATGACGGAAGCACAGCACATGTAAGAATCAACCATTCGCAAAATAAAGTAATTTCAATGGAATGTTATACCTTTAATAAGGATGGCTACCCTATAGGCGGAAAAGCAGAAGGTAGAAATCCATACATGAAGCTTGTAGAAATTACAAATTTTCTAAAAGAAATCCAACAAAATACAAGCGATAATATATTCCAAAAATTTTCAGAAGTCTTGCTAAAATAGGAATTTGCCCATTAACTAAAAATATAGTATAATTAATCTGTATTTTTAGGAGAATAAGAATGAGCGATATATGCAAGAATTGGACTGAATGGCTGAAAAAGAACAGATTTGCCGGCCAAACACCTGAAATGATTGAACAGACAACAAAGTGGCTGGAAGCTGTCAGAGATGTCATTCTTGTTTATGCCGAAATAAAACCGTATGAAACAATTCTTGATATAGGCTGCGGCACAGGATTACTTGCTTTTAAAGCTTTAGAACTTCAGGAATGCAAGGGCAAAGTTATATTTTCAGACATGTTTAAAGATTGTCTCGATGATTGTAAGAAAATTCTTGATGAATCCGGTGTTACCGAAGGATATGAAATATTACAAACTCCTGTTGAACACATAGCTTTGCCTGAAAGTACTGTACATAAAGCAATTATGCGGTCAGTGCTTGTTCACGTTGTTAATAAACAGCCTGCTATAAACGAAATATACAGAGTATTAAAACCGGGGGGAAAATTATGCGCTTTTGAACCCGTAATTCGCTCAAATACAAGATATTGGGAAATTCTTGATTCCGATTACATAGACAGATACGAAGATTTTAAACATGCTGAAAATGAAATTATGGAGAATCCGCTTGATTCATTGTGTAATTTTGATGAAAATACACTTAGAACAAATTTGGAAATTGCAGGATTTTCTATTCCGGAAGTTAAGCTGCAGGAAGTTCGTTCAAGTTATGTAGTTCAAGAAAATATGGTCAGAGAATGGTTTGTGAATCCGCCTTCTCCAAATCAACCGTCAACAAAACAACGATTTTTAAGATATTTTGAAGAAGAAACCGTTGAAAAATTTATGGCACAAGTTCAGGAATATTTAACCGGCAGAACTATTTCTTTAAAAACAAATGCTGTATTTATCAATGCCACAAAATAATAACTTCAACATTTTGGTGCTAAGATAAAACAATTTTAAAAATCATCCGTTCAAAATTACATTGAACGGATGATTTAATTTAAAAATTGTTAAAGTTTTATTTTTTCAGGTCGAAGGAAATAATACATTCACATTTTATTTTTGGAGAAAATATGACTGAAATGATTACCCCTGTGTTAACATCGATTACACTGCAAACTGATGCAAAAGATTTATTGGAAGAAGCCAGAATATCACACGAAAATTATTTAATAAAACAACAAGAATCAGATTTAGAGAACGCTATAGAGTTGTATATCGACGCAATAAAGGCAGATCCTTCTATCTCTGAATCATACTACAGACTTGCGAGCTTGCTTTTAATAAAAGGACAAATTTCAGTTAACGGAGCATTGGAACAATGCCGCACAGCTCTTACACTGGAGCCAAATAATACAAATGCACACATTTATACCGGATATTTTCAATGTCTTAACGGAGATATGGAAGAAGCAGAAAAAGAATTTCAACTTGCAATCTCATCTTCCGGAAGAAATTCTGCACGTCCGAGACTGTTTTTGTCAAAGCTATTATTAACGAAAATTAAAAATAAAAATTCAAATGTAAAAGATGTGGTTAAATTCTTATATTATTTATTGTCAGGAAGCATGATGATAATGTGGGATTGCCCATCTATAAAGATGTTTTGTAAATTCCTTGCGAATGATTTTTCAGTATTCTCATATAAGACTCTCGTTGAAACATTTCAAAAAATGAAGTTATTCCCATCAGTATTGGATGCATATTCCAAAGGTTTGGAGAAAACTTCGCAAGGTAATTTATTTTATCAAAAAATGGGAGATTTATCGCTAGAATGCAATAATATTGAAGCAAGCATGGAGTTCTTTAAAAAAGCTCACGAAATGAACCCCTCCGACAGAGATGTTCTGATTAAGCTGGCTACAATATCACAAACCTATTTCCCTGATAACGTAGATGAAACAATAGATTATTATAATACTTTACTTGAATTTGGAATCGATTTAGATAAAATTTATTATGAATTAGGTCACTTATACTTGAACAAATCAGATAAAATACATGCGGTAACTGCATTTAAGTTAGCGCAAGAAATGAACCCTGAAAATCCATACTATAACAATTCACTTGCTTATGCTTATGTCAAAGCAGAACTTTATGATGATGCAATAGAATATTACCAACTGGCAATCAAATTAAATCCTGATGAAGAATGGACATCAATTGTATGTCACGCTCTCGGTTCTATTTATGCAGAAGTTAAAAATAATTATGAAGCTGCTGAAGCAACATTCAATGCTGGAATAGTTTTAGATCCAAAGAATGTAGATATTCAACTATCATTAGGTGACTTATTTATGGCACAGAATGACTTAGACAGAGCCATAAAAACATACTGTGATGCAATATCTGTTGACCCTGAAAATTATTTAACATACGCAAAAACAGGTTTGGCACTATGGGAAAAAGATTATTTAGAAGAAGCAATCGTTGCATTCCATAAATCAGTAGAAATTAATCCTAATTTTGAAATATCACAAAATAACCTCGGCGTTGTTTATCTTGATGGTCTTGGAGATCCCAAAGAATCTGTTGAATATTTCAAAAACGCAATTGAAATTAATCCAAACTACACACTTGCATACTTTAATCTTGCAAGAGCTTATCAAGCAATCGGAGAAAAGGCACTCGCAGCAGAATATTATCAGATGACTATTGATTTAAACAAAATTACTGAAGAACTGCCGGAAAAAGATGTTCAAAACAGATTGCATGGATTATTTGAATAGATTTACCAGTTTACTTTATCTGAAAATCGAAATTAGAATTTTGGTCATTTTCTTTCTTTTGACCGGTAATGATTTCATATACGTATGCGGTAACAAGTCCTGAAAATCCGTTAAATAAAGCACTTATTCCGCCCATTAAAATCATTAACAGCATCATTACAACAAAAGAACCGAAGCTATTCAAAAAGAATCTTAAAAATCCTTGAGAGTATGATGGAATCAACCAACCTAGTAACATACTTATTGGAGTATAAACAACCGCAAATGCCGTAAAGGATACAAAACCAATGATAGCTCCGTAAATACAGCCTTCTCTTATACTTATAATACCAATTAAGTCATTTTGTTTCAAATACGCTAAAATAAAAGCGGAAACACATAATATCAGTATCATAAAACTAAATAAACTAACATAAGGAATTACAGTAATTAGTCCTAATATAACTCCTGCAAAAACACTAAGTATTGCTAATTGTTTTAAAATTATTAAATTCATAACTGCCCCCACAACTCTCTTTGAAAATAAGAGAATATTTTCTAATCAGCACAAATATAACCTCTTATTGCAGTATAAGCTGCAACATAAGGTGAAGCGAGATATATAAATCCCTTAGTATTTCCCATTCTGCCTTGAAAGTTTCTGTTTTGAGTAGCAAGACAAACTTCACCATCACCCAGTATTCCTGCATGAACACCAACGCAAGGTCCGCATCCCGGAGGTAGAACAGCGGCATTTGCTTCTACAAAAATATCTATCAAACCTTCTTGTAACGCTTGTAAATATACATCCTTTGATGCCGGAGAAATAAGCATTCTTACATCTTCGTTAACTTTTTTCCCCTTTAATATTTCTGCGACAACTCTCAAATCTTCTATTCTTCCGTTTGTACAAGTACCCACATAAACTTGATTGACTCTAACATCTTTTAACTCTTCAACAGGCTTTGTGTTATCAACCGTATGCGGGCAAGAAACAGTATGCGGAACTTCTTCTGCTCTAATTTCGATTATGCGTTCGTACTCGGCATCCGAATCCGGCAGAATTTGCCTATATTTATCTCCTCTTCCTCTAGAAGTTAAAAACTCTTTTGTTTTATCATCAGCAATAAATAAACCGCATTTTGCTCCTGCTTCAACAGCCATATTTGCAAGTGTAAATCTTTCGGACATAGACATATTATCTATAGTTTCTCCTGTAAATTCCAATGCTTTATATGTAGCGCCATCAGCACCTATCATGCCTATTAAATGCAGCATTAAATCTTTTGAACAAATTCCGGGTTTAAAATGACCATTAACAATAATCTTATATGTTGCAGGAACCTTAAGCCAAGTTTTTCCAAGAGCCATACCGACTGCGATATCGGTAGAACCCATGCCTGTGGCAAAAGCTCCGAGTGCACCTGACGTACATGTGTGAGAATCAGCTCCGATTAATATTTCACCCGGATTAACAAATGTTTCTATAAGTCTTTGATGGCAAACACCGGCTCCTACATCAGATAATACTGCGCCGTATTCTTTATGAAAATCTCTAAGAACCATATGTGTGTTTGATAGTTCTTTTCTTGGACTTGGAGATGCGTGATCAATAAACAGAATTGTTCTTTCCGGATTATTAAGCTTTGATTTGCCCAGTTTCTTGAATTCTTGAACAGTTAAAGGTCCTGTTCCGTCTTGTACGGCTGTTACATCGACTTTCGATATTACTAATTCACCCGCATAAACCGTTTTTCCGGCGTGTTCAGAAATAATTTTTTCTACAAGTGTTAATCCCATTATTTTCTCCTCTTTGGATACAATTTTATCACTTACATCATTACTTGTCTATGCTAAAATAGTTTTGTTAAGGAGAGTGTATGCACAAAAAAATATTTTTTTTGCTATGTATAGGCATTGTTTGCCTGTTTCTGTCTTGTTTAGCTATTGATTACGATTATGACCTCTTTGCAAGATTAATCGTTGGCGAACAGTTCGTAGAACAGGGGATTATTCACTTTAACGATTTCCTTTCATACACTCCGACACATCCTTGGTATGACCATGAATGGGGTTCCGGAGTTATATTCTATTTATTTTTAAAATATTTAGGCGCTTTTGGTTTAATTTTGCTTCAAGCAATATTATTCTTTGGAATAACATTTTTTATTATAAAAACACAGAAATTACAGAAAAAGGCTTATCCATCTTCTCTATTATTTCTGACAATTTTTCTAATTTTATTTTGGAAACAAAATCCGACGCTTATTAGATGTCAAAGTTTTAGTTTTTTGTTTTTCAGCATGTTTCTTTATATGCTTGAAAAATATAAAAAAACAAACTCCAATATTATTTTGTTTATACCGCTGATAGTAATTATATGGAATAATTTGCATGGCGGAGTAGTATCAGGACTCGGATTGATATTAATTTACCTGATATGCTTATTAATAGAGCAAAAACCTTGGAAAAAACTCGGTGCAGTTTTAGCAATTTCATGTCCTTTGCTAATAATAAATCCTTATGGTGTAGAATATTTAAAATTTTTATTTTCAGCTGCAACAATGAACCGAAAGTATATAACAGAGTGGTGGCACTTTCTGGCATACAGACATGTTTTATACTATTTACCTATGAGTTTATACGGAATTTACGGTTTTATTTTAACTTTAATAAAAACATACAAAACAAGAGAATACAATTATACAAAGCTTATTGTTCTTATTGTGACATTATTTGAAGGATTATTGCACGTAAAACTTCTCTCTCTTACACTGATTGCAGTAGCGGCTCTTTGTCATAATGAAATATATGATTCAGTTAAACTTATAAAGAAATACCTTAAAAAATTTGAAAAGTGTTTATATATATCAATTTTGATAATTGCTGTTACTATTCCACTATATTCTCCGACAAACCCGAGAATTGAAAAAGATAAGTACCCAATTTGTGAAATCGAATTTTTAAAAATTAACAATATCAAAGGGAATATTTTAACTCCGTTTGGTCTTGGCAGTTATGTATCATATAAATTATACCCTTCTAATCTTATTTATATGGACGGAAGATATGAAGAAGTTTATAACGATACAGAATTTTTGAAATTGAGAGATTTTAAACTTGGAGAAAGTAATTGGAAAGAGGTATTAAATAATTACCCTACAGAAATAATCCTTGCAACAAATAATTCAATTTCATACAATCTCTTAAATAATGACAATAACTGGGTTTTAGTTTTTCAAGGACGATTATGCGGAATATTTTTAAAAAAAGAAAATGTAAAAACTAACTATATTGAACCCAGTTATGATATAAATTATTATAAGAAGAATGCATTTAACGGATATTTTGGAACAAAAATAAGGACAATGAAAAAATGACAAATCCTTTAAAATATACATGTCTATTTGGCGGTGGTGCAATTCGCGGACTTGCGTATGTTGGTACAATAAGAGCACTTGAAGAACTTGGCGTGGAATACGACATCATCGGAGGTTCTTCTGTAGGTTCTATTATTGCAACATTGGTTGCCTGCGGATATAAATCCTATGAACTTGAAAATTTCTTTATGAAAGTAAATTTTGATTTATTCAAAGATATACACCTGGGTTTTGGGCAAGGATTTGCTCTTTCAAAAGGCGAAATTTTCCAAGATTGGCTGAATGAACTATTGAATAACAAAGTTGAAGGAGTTATAGGAGATAAAGTTACTTTTAGAGATATTACCGTTCCGTTAATAATTATTACAACAGATTTAAAGCATTTTAAAACTCAAGAATTTTCTAAGATGGTAACTCCCGATTTTGAAGTTGCTCAAGCAATTAAAATATCTTCCAGCATGCCCGGACTAATGGCTCCTTATAGCTATAATAACGAAATGCTTGCTGACGGAGATTTACAAAAAGCATCTCCGATGTGGAGATTATCAGAAAATATAAATAATTCCGCGTCAAGAATATTAGAATTTCGTTTGGAAGGCGATTACAGTCAAGATCAAAAAAATCCTATTTCATTTATAAATACAATATATAGCTGCGTTACAGATGTTGCATCTGACTTTATAACAGAATTATACGGGAGAAATGACAGATATGACTGTATAAGCATAAATACCGGTGATGTATTTTTTGCAGATTTCAATTTGAATAAAGATGATAGAAGAAAATTGATAAATATTGGTTATGACCAAACGATAAATTATTTTAAAAAAGTTTTACCATCTAAAAAAGAAAAATTAATAGAGATTTATTCAAAAATCTCAAAATATTTAAAAAATGCAAAAAAAGGCCTAAAATCCAAAAATGTAGAAGAAACTCAATGGTGGTTCGGAGACATATTTACAATACTATGTGAAAACAAAGAAATAGTTGATCCTGTAATATATGATAAAATTGTTTCTCTTAAAAATTTAATTAATGATAATATTTCAACAGTATTATTTTTCCATACAGTATTTAAAAATCTTGCAGATTTATTGTCGGAAACTGAAAGCTTGATTATATACATAGATACAAGAATTGCTGAATCAAAAATGTTTTTGAAATATATTGCAGAAGCAAAAATAGAAGAAGAGGAAGACGAATCTTAGTATGGCAGACAATATAATTATATTTTCCGGCAAACAATATTCCGGCAAAGACACAGCAGCAAAGATACTCATGCAAGCAATGCCGAATTATAGACGTTGTGCAATGGGAGATATAATAAAATTAGAGTACGGAAGGCAAAACAACATTACGTATGATGAAATTGAAAGTAACAAACCCAAGTATCGGCAAGGTTTAATTGATTTAGGAAATTGGGGCAGAAGCCAAAATCCGGATTATTGGTTAAATAAAATAATTGCGCAAGAAGGTAATATTGTAGTAACTGACGTAAGAATAAAACATGAATATGAAGTATTCAAAAATGCCGGTGCAATTTCTATTCGAATTGAAGCCGACAGGGATATTAGAGAAAAAAGAGGCGGAATGCTTATCGGCGAAGATGATGTTACCGAAGTTGATTTAGATAATATTCAAGACTGGGATTTTCTTGTTGACAATAACAAGGATTTCTCAACTCTTGAAAAAAACATTTTAAAAATAGTTGAAAAATTAAATTAAACACGTTTTACTCCTTCCTTTAATACTTGTTTATTATCTGTTATCAAATCTTCTGGTGCTTTTGGCAATAATCTGTTTATACCGCTGCCTATCAAACTCAAAACCGCAGAAGATAATGCGCCTAATGCAATACCCATTCCGCCGGAGAATAATTTAGCTGTCAAAAGTAGTGAAACTCCTGACCCCGCAACAACGGGGAATGCACTTGTTACAGTTTTTGATAATCGTTCTTCTTTTGAATCAGCACTGCCAATTGCATATCCTGCAACTGCCAACCAGAATAAATTGGTAACTACATCAGTTGGTGCACTTCCGAGAATTAAATCACGTTTTTTGTCAAAATATTCTACACATTCGCTTGTATTTGCTTTTCGCAATTTTTTTGAAGTATTTTTTAATTGATCTTCGAGAAGCGCTTTTTCTTCATTCTTTAAATGAGGAGAAAGAATATCCAAAATTTCCTGATAAGTACCTTTTTGTGATTTTCCATCTCCAATTATTTTGCTGACAGCATTTGCCCCTTCTTCCTCCAACTTAGTTCGTTGGGGTTTTAAAATCTCTTCTGCCCAGAATGTGAACGAGTCTTTAGCTCCGTCTACCCTATTTTTTGAATTTTTACCGAATACATTTTTACCAAATTCGACCATTCTCTTTGACATATCTTTTTCCAAATTTGACATTATTTTTTCTTGATTTAAAAGTCTTTGTTCTATGCTGGTTTGTGCAAAAAATTCTTTGTTTTTGGTTAACTCCTGAAGTTTTTTCTCTACAAGTTTTTTTTCGGCAGGATTTAATTTACCTAAGTATCCTGATAATATAGAATCCATTTTAATAAATTCTTCATTTACCCCTTCATATTTTGATAAAACTGTATGTTTGCTTATTTTATCAAAGCTTCTTGTTATAAAGTTATGAGGTTTTTTTAAAAATTTAAACTTGTCACATATATATTTAAATCCGATATCTTTGGCATTATTTGCGTTGTTAATAACCTGCATTCCGTTCGCACCGTATTTCATAACATTTTCTTTGATAGTATTCCAAGCGCCGGTTAAACCTTCTTCTCCGGCTTTTGTTGCTGCTTTAGTTGATTTTTTCTTTAAATATGCAGTTAATTTAGAAGAAAATTTGGGATTAAAAAGTGCCGTAAAAGCACCTAGCACTAGCACAGCACTGAATGCCCTAATTGCATTTTTATGAGATTTTTTTGTTTCTTCGTCCTGCGATTCAGGCACAAATGTATCAACAGTATTAGTTACAAGATTTTCAACTTGATCGACAGGCTGCATAATTTTTTTAGCACGTTCTTTTAGTTGTCCTTGAAATACCAACGGATAACCTGAATATTGAGAAACGCTTGTGTTATAGTTTCCTACTGTCACAATATTACCTTCAATTATTTAACCTTCTATATTATTAAAGTAATATTGTAGTCAAAAATTGCTATTTTTATCATATTTATTAAGTTTTATTACATTTATTATAAATGCTGCATTAATAAATTCATAATATCTTCTTTTTTTCTAAGTCCGCTAAATCGTTCAACTTCTTTTCCATTCTTTAAAATAATAAATGTCGGATATGAAGATATATTAAACTGCATAGCGGTAGATTTAGATTCTTCTGCATCAATTTGACCTATCCATACTTTATCCATACTTTCTAATTCTGTTTTTTGTTTTTTACAATATCCGCACCAGGTTGTATAAAATTCAATAAGTTTTAGTCCGTTTTTTGTTTCTTCTTGAAAATTTTCATCATTTAGTTGAATAAGCATGTTAAAATCTCCTTTTAAATACATGTTATAACTCTTATAAATAAGCTTTAATACACTATTAACCTATATTTTAGGGTTATATAAAATTTTACAAAAGTTTATATATTATAGGCTTGAGAAAGTAAAAACATAGGTTATAATAATAGTAGCAGTTAAAAATACTGCCTTTAGTTCATCAAAACGAATGGAAAGGGCCGAAGAGGCCCTTTCCGTTTGTTTTATTATACAAATTAATACGGTAAATTATTTATAAAATCAGGGATTTTAGAATCGTCACTTTGAACTTGTTTTTGTCTGTAATCTTTTTGAGTATATGATATCCAATTAAACAAAACAACAGAGCTTGGTTTTTCAACAATACCATTAATAATACTTCTAAATTCTTTTGTATTTCTAACAGGTAATTGAGGAAGCTTTTCTAAATCTGCTTTATTTACGGCATACATATTTTTATTGTTACTTTCCTCTCCTGTTAACATAGTCATTAATTTATTTATTGACAAATCTCCAAATGATCCCAATGTAGTCATTATTTCATCAGAAACACGTCCTAGTACTGTTAATTTTCCATAATCTGTTATCGGATTATACTGTCCTTTTATAAATAAAGACATAAGCGGTCCTTGAGATTGGAGCATTTTTACTTCAGCAATTCCGTCTTTTAAATCAATATCACCGCGCAAATACTTAAATAAACCTGTATCTCTCAATGAAACAGCTTTTGTTATTACACTTAGGGAAGTTCTTAGCATATTATCAGCAATAACGTTTTGTGCATATAATAAATGTTCAAGTTTTCCCAGTGTTCCGATATGTCCGTTTCTTGCTTCAAACTTAATGTTGCCGTTCAAAGTTGTTTTTGAATTTAGATTTCCTTTTAATTTTGTGTCAAAATCCATAATACCGCTTACAGTATCTTTTTTGGTTGAAATTATGTCAAAAATCGGACAAGCGCTTACGCCTCTGGCTTGAATATATGCATCAAAACTCTCATCTTTTATATTAAATTTCATATTTCCTGCAAGCTTACCATTAAAAATTTCTGATGAAATATTTGTTAAATCCAATATATTATTTTTCAGTTTGAAATCGCAAGAAGGTGCCGATAAATATAGGTGAGAACCGTACACTGTCATCATTGCTTTTTCAGAATAGAATTTACCGTTTTCTATTGTATAAGAAAGTTCTGATAATAATTGATCTTTGTACATCAGGAAAGTATCTGTATTAAAATACTTAGATTTTATTCCAAGATTCTTAACTGAAATACCGTTTGATAAGTCTGTTGAAATCGTTGAGTTCATGCTAAATGAGGAATCAGACAATTTTATAAGCGGAGCATTAACTACAACAACATCCTTATTAAAATCGACAGATATGTTATTAGCAGATAATTGTAAATATTGATTTACCCAATTTTGAATATTCAGTTGACCAACTATTTCAGGTTTATTTAGTTTACCGCTGAGAAATAAATCTCCTTTTACTTGAGCAATATTATCAGGCAAAGATACATTTAAAGATTGCGGAATATATATGCGAAAATTCTTAAATACAGGATTTTTAACATTGTCTAAAATTCCGGATATAACAACTTTTTTAGAACCTTTAATATTATTTTTAAAGTTATTAGAAAAATTTCCGCTAAAAGATGAAACACTCAAATCGTCCAATTTGAATGAGTTATTTTCTAATTTCCCGTTCAAATTAATTACACTCGGTTCATCAAGAAAAGCTGCTTTTTCAAGTAAAATTTGCAAATCAGTATTTTGTGTATTTTTGTTTCCGTAAAAATTGAATTTAACAGGTAAATTTGTACTATAAGGAATAATATTTTTTAAATCTCTGGAATTAATATTACCGTCAATATTCACGTTAAAAGTCAAGTTTTTCGTATTATAATTCAAAATTTCTGCTTTAGTTTTCAATCGCGAATTTGGCATAAATATATTTGCTTCAGGAATTTTTATAATATCTTTATCCACATTTAATTTCAGCATAGGAAGCTTTATGTATTCCGTTTTTTTCGGAGTTATAATAATATTACTTATGTAAGCGGCGCTTTCCTTATTTGAATCAAATTTTAGTGAATCAAATTTTAAATCATTGTTGTCTTTATTAATTCTAAAATTATCAATTTTAATGTTTTCTTTATGAATTATATTATCAAATTTGCCGGAAATATTTGCAGACAACGACATTATACCGTTTTTTACACCAAACATTTCCGGAACAAGGTGTTTTAGCTCGACTTTGTCCATCAATAAATCAATATCAATATTCTTATCGATTTTACCCTTTGCCATAACAGGAGCATTATTTACATAACCTACAGCATTAATAATATTGATTGTATTATTGGAAAAATCTATATCTGATTGAATATTATTTATGTTTATTCCGTTTGATTTTACAGCGGCATCAGAAATTTTCAAATATCCAGTAGATTTTATTTTATTCAAATCTCCTTTAATATTAAAATCGGCAATCATTGTTCCGGAGATAGAATTAATATCTTTGAAATAAGAATAATCAGTTAATAGCTTAATTTTTTTATATAAGTCGGATAAATTAATCTTATCAGTTTTTACCTTTAAATCAATCTCAGGCTTTTTAGAATTATTTATCACACCGTCCAAACAAACCTTTTTATCGGAAGATGCGTAAATATTAGATAAAACACCAATTTTATTTCCTAAAAAGGTTAAATAAATAAAGCTTTTAGGACTCTTTTTCTCCGGATCCAAAACTGAAATATTATCAATATTTACAAGTCCAGAAATTACTTGTGTGTTATCACTGTTATTACTTATTTTTAAATCTGCAATAATATCCGAATGAAAGTCAAGGTTGACCAGTTGCTGTGTGAATTTTTTTATATCAAACTCTGTGTCATATAAATCTGAAATATCAAAATTCGGAACAAGATTAATATCATAATTTATATATTGTTTGTTATCAATTAAAAACTCTCCGCTTGTATCCAGTTTATAGTTTTTATGCTGCAGCATTTTATCTAAAGTCATATTATAACCGGATAAATTGTAAACTTTGGAATCTTCAATATCATTATAGGTTATACTGTATTTTTTCAAGCAAATATTAGGATTATTACTAAAATTTCTTGCATTGAATTTATCAATAATACCATTCAAATACTTATCAGAGGAAGACAATTTCACAATTAAATCCGATGCAAAAATTCGTCTGATAGAAACTTCGTCCTTTATGAGTGTTGTCCATGGAACGTAGAATTTTACATTATTAAACTGTGCAAATTTCTGTCCGTCTTCATACATAATATGCATAATTGGTGCTTTAATTTTCAAAGACGGTCCGAGTCTCAGAATTAACTTTTCTATATGAACCTTTACTCCGAAGTCGTCTGCTGCTTGTTTTTCCACAATCGGAATTAATCGTGTTGCATTAATAGGTATAAAACAAACTGATATTAACAAAGCCATAATTGCAAAAAATGCAATTATATAATTTCTATATTTTTTCATACTTAGATTCTTTCTCCATTCTCAAAATCAAAGAATAACATATCGTTTTCGCTAATTTTAATTTCTAAAGTTTCGTTAACAGGATAATCCAATGGTACTCTTGCAGAACATTTGCAATTATTTAAATAGAAATAAACAATTCTTTCTCCGCCGGTCATTTCTACAATATCAGGTTTTACAAATATAGAGGAATTTCCGTTTACCATTTTTTCTGCTCTTATTGCTGCGATACATTTTCCTTGAATATTTTTTTGTGTATTAAATTCTTTGTCGTTTATAATGAATTTCCCGTCTTTGATTTCTACTTCAATAAAATTCATTTGCCCAATAAATCCGGCAACAAACTTATTTTTTGGATTGTTATATATTTCATCAGGAGTATCAGCTTGTTGAATTTTTCCTTTATCAAGAACAACAATTCTGTCTCCCATTGTTAAAGCTTCTGTTTGATCATGAGTTACATAGATAAAAGTTGTTTGCAGCTTTTGATGAAGTTTTTTTATCTCTGTACGCATTTGAACTCTTAAATTTGCATCCAAATTTGATAAAGGTTCGTCCATTAAGAATACTTTTGGATTTCTAACAATAGCTCTGCCTAATGCAACTCTTTGTCTTTGTCCACCAGAAAGCTGTCGAGGTTTTCTGTCTAATAATTCTTCCAAATTCAGTGATTTTGCAACTTCATGAACTTTTTTATCTATTTCTTCTTTACTAAATTTGCGCATTTTAAGTCCAAAAGCAATATTATCATACACACTCATGTGAGGGTACAGAGCATAACTTTGAAAAACAAACGCAATATCTCTGTCTTTTGGAGGGACATTATTTACAATTTTATTATCTATCAACACTTCACCGGAGGTAATTTCTTCCAATCCGGAAATTAGTCTTAATATGGTTGATTTCCCACAGCCTGACGAACCGACAAGCACAATAAATTCCTTATCATTGATATCTAAGTTTATATCATCAATTATGTTTTTCTTGCCGTCATAGCTTTTTACCAGATTTTTTAAAATTACACTGCTCATATACTATTTTCTCCCCAAGAGTGATTCTTAATTTTCGTCCGGTATTAATACATTAAAACATGTACTATTTAAAATCTTTGATTCAACCCAAACAATACCATTTAGAGCCTGAACCATATTTTTTACAGAAGCCAGAACGATTGCCCTTAATACATTTTTTCTGTTTGTAGAATCGACAATTTTATATGGATCAAACATACATTCTAAATCATTTTCGGATAATAAAAGTGCACTGCTGGAAAACGAAAGAAGTGTATAATTTGCTTTCGGAAGTTTTTTAACTTCGATGAGTTCTGCGTCAGGAGTCGATAAAGAAAGTGATACTTCACCCATGTCCACAGATTTTAGTATAACTTCCAAAATATCTTGCATAATATTTTTAATCAGCTCAGAATCGGTACAAACAGTCTTCTTTAAGTTTTCTTCCGCTTTGACTGTTAATCTGACTTCTTTTCCTTTGCAAAGCTGCTCATTATACTTAACTACAGTATTTGCAAGTGCCAATATATCAAATTGTTTTTTATCCAACTCTTTTATTTCGTTTTCCGTTTGCGAAAGTTCAAGAAGCTTGGCTATAAAATACATTAATTCCGTAGAATTCTTATTAATTATTTTTATATATTTTTCTTGTTGAAGAGTCATGTTTCCGCCCAAACCGTCGGACATAGCTTGCGAAAATCCGACTATTGATTGAATCGGAGCCTTCAAGTCATTCGTAAGCTTTATTAAGAAATTATTTTTATTTCTGTTTACTGTTAAATCTTCTTCTTTTTTTTCTTCTTGCACCGGCGTGATTTCTGCAGCATAGCGAAAATCAAGAAGAAAACCTTCTTCAATTGCCCTTGCTGTCATATCAAAATACATTTCTTTATCAATTAATTTTGTAATTACGGGTTTATTTGCAATAGCTGCATTCATTGCGAGATTTAATACATTCTCTATAAAATTTTTGATATTAGATGTCAGCAAATTCATTTTGGAAGTTTCAAGCATTTCCGTTATCGTATCATTAACCCATTGAATTTTACCATCTTTTGTTATTAATATAACTCCGTCCGGAAGTGATTTTTCAACATCAACAGAACTGGTTTTGAATAATATTTTCTTAAAATCCATAATTTATTCCCTCTCAATACTAAATATTACCATAAAAAGGAAATGAACAATTATAACAAAAGACTTCCTATATAATTTTGTAAAGATTTGTAACAATTTTGCCAAAAATATTAAAGTTTTTGAAAAAAATGCCGTAATACATGATGTAAAAGAAAATTATAAGTATAGTCTGATACAAAAGAAAAAGGAAAATCGAATAAAAAAGGAAAAAAGGAGCACACAACAATGGGTATGGCAGCATCACAAGCAAGGTATTTATCACTTTGCGCAAGAATGAACGATATTGAATACCAAGGGCAACAGATAAACCAACAAAGGACTACGTTGTCTAACCAAACAACAAACTATTATAACAGTTTGTTAGATTTAGCTGTGCCGACTCCTCCTTCTACAAAAGATTTTACTAAGATTGAGTACAGCGGTACTTATTCTACTTCAAAATTTACTATTGGTACTGTTACTCCGGGTAAAGTAAGCGGCACTTATAATATTGACCTTAAATATACAAAAGTCGGAAACTACTGGGGACAATCAAGTACTTGTAGCGTATCTACAGGCAGCTACTATGTAAAAGACAATGATTTTGATTTAAACAATTTAGCAACAACCAGCAATAATAAGTATTATTCTTTATATGATGAAAACGAATATGAAGAAAAAGATTATGATAGTAATATAAGCTATGGGGATAATGTTGATGTATTTGTAACATTAAAAGTTAGTGAAATTGAATCTCTTGGAGTAGACCCAGTTGGTATATACAAACGCGATAATGATACATATTCAGAAGTAGACAAAAGCAGTCTTGATAGCGATACTGACTATACAATTAAAATAAATGCAACTAATATTAACGACGATAATAGAGACAAAATATTAGCCGCTAATCCTAAAGTGTTATTTAAAGACGGAGAATATGCAGAAAACAGCTCTCCTGTTGGTGTTAGAGAATTGAATCCAGATAACATATCAAATTATAAATTATATGTCTTTGATGGTTCAAAAGTCAGAGAAGCAACCTCTAATGATTTTACAACTGATGGTAATAATGTAGTACTTAACTCCGGACTAACCCTTGTAAAAGCAGCTTCTCAAGTTGAATACAACAAAGAAAATGAATCTGAAAGATACTCAAATAGTAATGATGGCGATTTTATAGGTAAAAACAAATTACAAGATTTATCTGAATTAATTAGCTCAGACCCAGAAAACGCCCAGAGACAAAGCTATTTAGAAGGCTTAAAAAATGCATTTCCTAAAGAATGGAAAGATAGTGGTGAAGATGACTCAACATTTTTGGCTCTTTTTGAAGGATATAATGATTCATCAAGTGGTGTTGATAATATAAAAATAGTCAAGAAGAGCGATGTCCAAACCTCGATAGAAGGTGTTGCAAAGAATGTACAAATGTATACATATCAAGCAAACGGAACTTATGAAGATGTAAAACCGACTGACGGCT
>CADBPN010000035.1 GCA_902796585.1 uncultured bacterium | reverse complement strand
TACAGGAATATTTACAACATTTGTTTTTATAATACGTCCGGTTTTCCTTAAGTAAAATTCTACTGGAATTAATATTAAGCAAATAGGTAAAAGAATTGAAAAAGAGGGGCGTAAATATTTTAATAGTTATATTAATACTGTAACTAAAAACGCTCAGAAAAAATACGGATTTGATATGACAAAGCATGAATATTCATGTAGTAATACACATAATAATGAAGCAGACGCATTTAAACATGCATATATGTCTTGGTTTTTAAGTTATTGGAAAGACGATTTAACAGCCAAACAATTGGGCGATATGCATGAAGATGAAACACCGAATGCTCCTGCTTATGAACGAAACATGGACTTATGGAATAATGCTATCGGCAGGGAGTTCATGCCGGTTTATAAGCGAAATAAACACAACCGTTCAGTTGACCTAAAATTTAATTTGAATTTCTGATATTGTAATAATTTAATTTTTCGTCTGTATTCAAAATTCTTCCGCTTCCGTTAAATAAATTTACAGACAAACCGATTTTGCTCAGTCTGTATTTTAAACTTACCAGCAAAACTTCCAAGCCATACTTACAAGAACGGAAAAAGTTTATAGAAGATGCTTCCTTAAAATATTTTGTAGGGCAAGATATTTCGCCGATTCTGTATCCGTTATACAAAGTAAGAGCAAGCATTTGATTGTCAAAAATAAAATCATCACTGCAATCTTCAAGAGGCAGCTTTTCCAATATTTCCCTTGTAAATCCCCTAAAACCTGTATGATATTCGGAAAGTTTTTGACCTGTAACAAAATTTTCAAATTCAGTTAAAAATCTGTTTGAAATATATTTATATAAAGGCATGCCGCCTTTTAATGCCGAGTGACCAAGCATTCTGGAAGCAATGACAGCATCATATTCACCAAATGCCATCATTGAAGCCATTGCGGGGATTAGCTTTGGTGTGTATTGATAATCCGGATGCAGCATAATTACAATATCTGCACCGGCTTTAAGCGCTGCTTTATAGCAAGATTTTTGATTACCTCCATATCCCTTATTATTTTCGTGAACAATTGTGGTTATATCGAGTTTTTTTGCAATTTCTTTTGTTGCATCTTCAGAGAAATCGTCGACAAGGATTATCTCGTCGACGAAATTTTGATAAATCTCATTATATGTTTTTTCTAAAGTCTTCTCTGCATTGTATGCAGGCATTATTACTACAATTTTTTTGTTATTTATCATTTAATAAAAACCTCTGAACGTTCCTATATTAGAACGCAGAAATTATTAGCTCTCTACTGGTTCCGGAACTTCTGAGTTTCTTATGGTAGATTTGTCAGAAGTATTCAAAGCTTTGTCTTTGAATTTTTTAACCTGTCTGTCTAATTTATCAGCAAGAAGATCAATGCTTGCGTACATAGATTCTGCTGATTCTTCACAGTGGACAACTCCGGTATTCATTTTGCAGGATACTTCTGCTACATGCTTACCTGTTGCTGCAGGATTCTTAATTACAGAAAGAATTACGTCTATTCCTGTAATCTGGTCATAGTGATTTGCTACTTTACCTACTTTTTCTTTTACGTAAGCCTTAATAGCATCAGTAATTTCGATGTTCTTACCATTAACGTGTATATGCATCTGCACCTCCTATAACTACCTCTTTATTGTACAACATTTTTCACTCTTTTACAACAGAGTGAAGGGTAAAACCGCAAGTGCAAAAAAGCATAATAAATCAGAGTTAAACCCCTAAGAATGCTTTTTTACACCAAAACTTTATTTGGTTAAAAATGATTGATAATTTTGCTGCATACTTGCAATCATTTTTTCCATTGCTTGAAACTTAGCTTCAAGTTGAGATTTATAAGTTTCTATACTCTTATTTTTTGCCGTAATTTTTTCGTTTGCACGTTTAATATTAGAGTCTAAAGTGGAAGTTCTAACGTCAAAGAATCCTGAAACGGATTTTAAACTTTGCTCTACGGTATCTTCCATCATTGCAAAAATACCATGTTCATCAGAAAGGAGTTCTCTGACGGAATCCGGATTTTCTTCCAATGCTTTCATAAATTTTTCTTCATCGAGTTTCAACGAAGTTGTATCTGCGGATAAATCTGAATCTGCGCCGCTTGTTGTAATACCTAAATCTGCAAGCATTTTATACGCACCTGTTGCTGCATCATTTTTACCCATTGCAATATCTCTTATACTTCTCTTTAAACTTGTTAAAGAAGTTTCACCATGAAGCTCTGCACCCTGCGCAGTAACTGTATCAATTTTTGTCATTACGTTATTATACGCAGAAATAAAACCGTTTATCGCATCTTTCAGAGAAGAAGTGTCTTGTGTAACTGATATTGAAGTCGTTCCATCTTCATCTGTTGTTACTCTGTTTAATTTTAAAGTTACACCATCCATTCTTGATACATCAGACGTTACGGTATTAGAAGTCGAAATCATGCTTGTTCCGTTAACTGTAAACAATGCATTTTTTCCAAGTTCTTGTGTATCGGTATACATTCTTGATGCCAATACATTACCTTCTTCATCCCAAGTTGAATTTGTGAATCCCATAACATCGGTAAAATTGCTAGTACCTGCTTCAATATTTATAAATGAAGCGCCTTCTTTTGTTGAAGTGATAATAAGTTTACCTGTCGCATCATCCCAGAATGCGTTTGCTTGTGCTTCATCACTTGAATTAATTTGAGAAATTAAAGAAGATAAAGTTGTATTATCGTCAATTGTAAATTCTGCATTACCTATTGTAAAAGTACCTGCTTTAATTCTTTGATTAAAACCGGAATCCTCTGATGTCAATTTTGTAGCAATTGTAGCTTTATATAAAGAGTTAGTGGAAGCGTAACTTCCATCTTCTTGTCTTTCTAATCCGACAATTGAAGCAAGGTTTGTAGAGTCTGTTGTAGAACCTACGTGTATATCGTCACCTTCATTTTGTGCAGAAAATCTCAAAACACCACTTTCATCAATTTCTGTTTTAATTCCGAATTCTGCCAATTTGGATTTTAAATCGCCTAAAGTATCATCTTCAGTAATTTTAACAGTATTTTTATGTCCGTTAACATAAGCAGTTAAATTTCCTGCCGTAACACCTAAATTTTTAAGAGAAGTTGTATCGTCTGCAACCGCACTTGCAGCATCTCTTGATGTTGCTTTAGTGTACGTTGCCAGTTGTTCTACTGTGACATTATAATTTTGTCTCCTTGCACTTGTACCAACTGTAGCGGATACAACGTCTTCATTTGATGATTTTACACTGTTTTGACTGAATACATCAAATGTTCCGCCAAATTTTGCGTCTGTCAGCTTTTCTATTGCAGTTCTTAATGACGATACAGTGCTTCTTGTATCTGTTAATGTATTTTTTGTAGTCTGATATCCTTGCAATTCGGTTTTTAAAGAAGTTACCTTCTGTTGTTTTACCGAAACAAATGCTTCTACCCATGAAGATGTATCTAAGCCTGAAACCAAACCGCTAAATGAAATTGCCATAATTTAAAATCCTTTTTATTTTATGAGATATATTGATGTATATATAATATATATTATTATAACCCATGTTAAATCATTATTCAACCCTTTGAATGTATGAGATTTTATTAAGAACTTACTTATACAAAAATTTTTAATACCACCTCAACATGTATATCGGCATTTTTTTTTAAAACTTTAGCGAAAAATGAAAAATTGTTACAAAATTTAAAATTATTCGTTCACCGCGAAATCTGGTTAGAAGTGCAACACTAAATAGACTATTTAAGTCATAATAATTCATAATTTAAGACATATATAGTTTTTTATAAATCATTTTATTAATATAGAAATTAATTTTTCTTTATCAAATTCATAAATAACATTAGAATCCAGTATTTTTTGAAATTTTTGTTTATTTTTTATTTCTGCATTCTGTATAAGCCAAAAATACGAAATACCACCATCTTTCATTTTTGTTATGTCTTTATATAAATTCTCATTAAAAATTAATACTGATTTACATTCTCTCAAATATCTTATTATTAAATTATCAATATTTCGCAGCTTAAAATAACAATTTGCCTCTTGTTTAAATTGATGTTCAAGTTTTCCGCATGATTTTGATATAACAAAAATTGTTTGTTTTTGCTGCCGAAGTTCCTTTATCAGCTCTAATATGTTTTCATTTTCCGAAGTTAATTTTGCTGATTTAATAACTATGCATATAGGTGAAATCTTTTTTTGTCTGCAGTTTTTTATTACTGAGAAAAATCGAAAATAATTTATATTAAGATTGTACTGTTTGTTTAAGTACATACCCCAATTTAAAAATTTATTCATAAGATAAATTTTTAACGAAAATTTTTTAACTTCGCGAAATTTTCTTTTTAATTGTTTATCTCCGAAAGACGATTTTTTGTAATATTTGTACCATTTCCAAGCAAGAGGCAGTTTTGTATAGTTCCAAGGTTTGTATATTCCGGTATAATGGATAACGTACGGATTCTCTATTGCCTCATTTATTTCTTTTTTTGTATAAAAATATTCCGCATAAGGTTTTTTGTACATTTCTACATAATTTAGTGTTGCATTAAATTTCGGCGGAATATTTACAATCTTTCCGTAACACACTTTGTTAAATATATGCTGGTCAACCGAACCGGAAAATTTTCCTATATATTTTTCCAACTGCTCAACAAGATTATCTTCTCGCATCTTTTTCGTATTCATCAACATAACACCGGCATTAAAATACGATTCTATATCCGGAATCTGCAACATTGCGGGCAGATTTTTTTTATACATGTAATAATAAATATTAAAAACTCCGCCAACATAGTTATCTTTCAAATCTATGTTAAAAAGTTCTGATATATCGCCATTAACAACAATGTCTGTATCTAAATATATGATTTTGTCATACTGAGTTAATTTATCAATTATTGCAAACTTATACAGACATGCATTTGTGACAAAAGGATGTCTATTTGTACAGTTTTGATATGTATCTTTCATATCAATAATTTCAACAGAACAATTTTCATATAAATTTTGAGTATCAATAATTTTTTGTCTGTCTTCTTCTGTAACTTTATCATTTACAAAACAATAAAACTTATAAAAATTGTTTTCCGAAGAATTTTCCAATACCGATATAAACAGTGCCGGAACTGTAAATGTTAAATTTTCATCAGTTATTGCACAAATAGGTATAATATTATTTTCCATAAATCTTATTATAACATAAATTCTTTAACTATGACCACCAAGGAACATCATTACCGCTGTCATCGTCTTCTTCACGCCCCCAATAACCATAGTCCCAATCTCCGCCGTCAGTAGGATCCTCCTGATATGGATTTTCCGGTGAATCATTACCAGAATCACTATCATCAGAGTCTAAATCATCTAACTCATCCTCTCCGAATGTATATTCGTTTTCATAATCTGAATCCTCCCACCAATCAGCGCCTTCTTCTGTTTCTATTTCCCAGTTTTCATCTTCAAAATCTTCATTACTCCAATAATCATCATCGTTTTCATCGCTAATATCAAAGTCAATAAAACCTTCGTCACCTGCAGTCAACAGTTCTTCTACTACAATTTCAGTTTTAGGTTCTTCTTCATCTACTTCGTCTAAATCATAGTATCCCTCAAACGGATCAACTTCCGGTGCATCATCGACTAAATCTTCTTCAGGTTCGTCGGTATCTGTTGGTGAAGAGTCATTATTGTCAACCGGTTCCAAAGATTCTCTAATAGGATTTCCATCTTTATCAAATTTTTCTACAGTTTGATTACCGTCTTTATCTGTAGTTATTATTGTATATGAACCGTCAGAATGTGTTACAGTAACGGTTCTTTCAACGAAACCTCCGTTTTCACTTCTTACTGTTGTCGCAACACTGCTTCCGTCCGGATTATATAGAACCGTTGTTTCTGTAGTTGAGTTGCCAAAATCTTTTAATTCATATACTAATCTGCCTTCTGCATCTAATTTTTGGTCAATAGTACCTTGCCTATCTCCTCCTTTTTCGGAATACACAATAAAATGGATATTTGCTGTTCCATCACTATTATACATATAAGTTTTATCTAGCCATATACCATCAAAATCACCTTTTTCTCTCTTTACTCGCCCCTGAGAATCATAAAAAACATCTCTTTCATGACCATTTATTACGCTATATTCATGACTAAGTTGTCCTGAATCTGAATAATCATACTCTTTTCTGTCGCCATTTTTATATTCATATACTTCACTAAATTTCGTACCTTGTTCGTCATAATAAGTTCTTTTAGTATAACTATAAGCATCTATTTGTTCTTGGTCGCCGCTCAACTGTTCGTAGATAGTTGTTGTTATTTGTGTACCATCTGATGAAGATTCATTTGTAATCGATGTTTTACCATATAAAATACCATTTTGGTCATAATACTCAATTGTCTTACTTCCATCATCTTGTGTATAAGTAATATCATAACTACCGTCAGGATTATTTGTTCTTGTGCCTGTACCTTCATCTTTTGTTGTAGTCTCTCCTACAGGAGTCGTACTTTCTTCCGGCGAAGAACCTCTTGTTATGCCATTATCTTCATTGTTATTCGAAATCATAACAGGTCTGACTGTTTCGGGAACATCCGAAGTCCTTTCAACACGTTGTGTACTTACGAGTTCTGCCATCGCTGCTTCACGAGCCTGAGTTACAACGCTATGTATAATTCTTGCATTTAATTGTTTGAATGGTATCTTGAAAAACGGTATAACACCATCGTTTTGATTTTGAGCAGGAACCTGTTCTTGCGTTACATTAGTGACTTCCTCTATTTCTTGCGATTCTTGATTTTGTGCCGGTTGAATATTATTTACTTGCATTTTAGGTTGTAAATAATTTTTGTTGTTTCCGAAATGAATCATGCCGTCTCCTTTAAAATATTTTTAACTAATATATTTTGTATTACGGCATTTTTTGCGAAAACTTTAGGGTTTTTGAATAAATTGTTACACAAGTTTACAAATTGAATCAAATTGAAGATTAAAATTCAATTCCGCTTGGTTCTAAATTACCCACCCGATGTTCTACAGGAGGGCAAGAGGTCAAGCTGGTTTATGGATGTTGGCTTGTCTTCCCCGGACAGGGAAGAGCGGATTTTCACTCTGCCGAAAGAAAGGTGACTAGCGCCCTGTGAGCAGAGTGCGGAGTGTTTTTGCTTTATAGTGCGATTAGCACAAAAAGCAAAACACGCAGACACGTTTAACGCGAATAGGTCAAG
>CADBPN010000034.1 GCA_902796585.1 uncultured bacterium | reverse complement strand
TAACTACAGGAACATAAACCCCGTTATTTGCTAAGAATGCAAATACATCATCAGGGTTAACTTGAGCTTGAGGTGCGCGTTGTTCTGCAGCTCCTTGCTGTTTGTTGTTTTCTTTTTCTTCTACTTCATTTCCGTTGTTTTGTCTTGTGAATCCGACTCCGTAAGCTGAGTTTCCGCTGTTGTTGATAGGTGCTACCATTTTTCTACTCCTTTTTTAATTTTGTATCCTTTTCTTTACAAATTAGTTATCGGCATTTTTTTCAAAAACTTTAGCGTTTTAAAGAATATTGTTACAATTCTTTACAAAATTTCCGAAAAAAAGCAATTTTATTGAGTCAAAATACTTTATATACATGTGTAGTAATATAAAGGTGTGTAATTATGTCTATGAATTTTAATCCTATGTACGGCGGAAACCAAATGATGGGAGGAATGGGAATGGCTCAAAGTATGTATGGGAATCCCATGTCCGGCGCTTCAGGAAGTGTTGTGGAAGGGCTAAAACAAAAATACGGTTGTGTAGATTGTTTTTATAAAGGTCCTCGTTTTGTAGAATATCCGATGCCTATTAATCCGCTGCCGAGAGAAGCTGTAAGGCCCTCTTTGTTTGCAAGGATAAAACAACATTTAATCGGATAGCAAAGTTTGATATTTTATATGATATAGATTCATGCTATGATTGTACTGTTACAAATATAGGAGTGCAATTATGGCAAAAGACTGCAGTTTTGACGTTGTTTCCGAATTCGACAAACAAGAGCTTGTGAACGCTGTTGATCAAGTAAAAAGAGATTTAATATCACGATTTGATTTGAAAAATTCAAATTCATCAATTGATTTAGAAGGTGATAAATCACTTACTATTACTACAAATGATGAAATGAAATTGAGAAATATTTATGATATTTTACAAACAAAGCTGGTAAAAAGAGGATTAAGTATAAAAATATTAGATGCTCAACCTTTAGAAAATGCTCTGGGCGGAAATGTAAGACAAGTGTATAACCTAAAAAAAGGCTTGACTCAAGAACTTGCTAAAAAAATTGTAGCGGATATAAAAGACTCAAAACTGAAAGTTCAAGCCTCTATTCAAGGAGAACAAGTTCGTGTAAGCGGAAAAAGCAAAGACGATTTGCAGGAAGTAATAGGACTTTTAAGAAAAAATGAAGATAAATATGATATTCCGCTACAATTTACGAATTACAGATAAGTAAAAGGTGCGTCGTTTGACGCACGCTCGTACTAATTGTTATTTATAAATTGAATTTTTTCTTGCAATAATTTCTTTGTATGCATCTTGTAGTGGTCTAGTTTTGCTCGACATTAAAGCTGTTAAACAATTCAAACTAGCTGTGGATGCTGCCAGACTAATAGTATGATTACCTTTTGTAAAAAAAGAATATAATGTCATTAAAAAACTCATTACAGTTGCGCTTAAACAAAACATTTCAGCTTTACGTTGCGATTTAAATGACTTGTTTACGTTAAAATTTTTGGTACCTTTCAGCATATTATATGCTGTATTAACTTTGATATTTTGGACACTTTTAACCATAACATTTCCTTTCCTGATATTTATTCCCTTTTGTAACATTTATATTTTTGACACTTATAATAAAGTAGATAAATATTCAGAATTGCCTCATTTTACAAAAACATTTACAAAACTTTACAAAATACTTTAAAAACGCAATATTTTCAGGATTCTTGTTTTTATAGACTTAATCCTGAAAATATTGTAGAATAGACCTATGAATGATTTAATACAGATTCAAAACTTGATTTATGAAGTTCGTGGACAGCGAGTTATGCTTGACAGTGATTTGGCAGAGTTGTATGGTGTTTTAACCAAGAATTTAAATAAAGCTGTAAGGCGTAATATAGAGCGTTTTCCAAAAGATTTTATGTTTCAATTGACAAAAGAAGAATATCAAAACTTGAGGTTCCAAATTGGAACCTCAAAATCGGGACATGGAGGCAGAAGGTTTTTGCCTTATGTTTTCACTGAACAAGGCGTAGCAATGTTGTCTTCAGTGTTACAATCATCGCAGGCTATAGCTGTTAATATTCAGATAATGAGAGCTTTTGTACAAATAAAACAATTTGTTCTTGAAAATAAGGATTTAACAAAACGTTTTGCAGAATTGGAACAATACTTTATGCAATATTCTAAAGATAATGAAACTGATAAACAAAAAATATATGAAGCGATAAACTTGCTTATGGATAGAACCAAACCTGCAAAAGTAGGGTTTAAAACAAATTAAATATAAAAGGTAAAACAGAAATGCTAAACATAGAGAATACAATAGACAGAATAAGAGAATTAATCGAAAACGGCGACAACGAACAGCTTAGAACCGAACTTGAAACGTATCACTCTGCCGATTTGGCGGATATTTTTCAAGAATTGAAGCCGGAAGAAAGGCTTGCTTGTATTACTAATATTAATGAAGAACTGGCTTCTGATGTTATTGAGTATTTACCTCCTCAGCTTCAAGTTGAAATTTTAGGTGATATCGATGAAAACTTAGCATCAAGACTTGTGTCAAAACTTCCTCACGACGAAGCTGCTGACGTATTAGGCAACATGGAAGAAGATGAAACCGAAGCTTTTTTGGAAAATTTGCCTAAGAAATTTTCTTCTGATGTCAGAGAACTTCTTACATATAATGAAGATACTGCCGGCGGTATAATGAACCCGCTTGTGTTAACAGTTTATGATAATATGACGGTTAAAGAAGCTCTTGATACAATAAGAATAAAGGCCGAAAAAGATAACATGGAGCTTTATTATGCCTATGTTGTTGATAAGAGCAGCCACCTTGTAGGTGTTTTGTCGCTTAGGACGTTAATGACAACTCCGGTCGATTTAAATGTTTCCGACATTATGTCAAAAGATATTGTCAAAGTTCTTGTTGATGACTACCAAGGTCATATAGCAGATATATTTATGAAGTACCAGTTTAATGCGCTTCCTGTTGTTGATTTATACAACCACTTGAAGGGTATTGTAACTTGGGACGATGTTCAATATATTGTTGAAGAAGAAACAACCGATGAAATCTTTACTTCTTCAGGTATCGTAACCGATATTGGCGGTGATGACGATGATATTTTGACGGCAGGGCTGCTTCATTCAATAAAAGCAAGGACTCCTTGGCTGTTTATAACATTGTTAGGAGAATTCGTTGCAGTAACAATAACAAGCAGATATGATAAAACATTTACGGCATTGCCTGTGATAGCTGCATTTATGCCTCTTTTGGCAGGATTGGGCGGAAATATAGGAACTCAGAGTATAACATTAATGGTTCGTGGTATGTCGACCGGACAAATCACTCTTAGTTCAGGCTGGAAATACATTGGCAGAGAAAGTTTAACCGGTTTAAGCATTGGTGCAATATTCGGTTTTCTTGTGATGGCAGTAACTTGGGGTTGGAAAGGAAATGTCGAATTAGGGCTTATTGTAGGAGTGGCAATGGCTTTAAATATGACAATAGCAACTATGATTGGTACATTAACTCCTCTATTGTTAAAAAAAATGAATATTGATCCGGCTGTAGCTTCAGGCCCTGTAATTGCGACAACAATTGACGTTATTGGACTTGCTGTATATTTAACTCTCGTTACATGGTATCTGATTTCGTTTTAATGTAAATATTTTGTAACAAAATAGCAATTTTTCTGCTTTATTCGTTTTATACGTAATAAGTAGAAGTGTAGGAGGTACTATGTCAATTCAACCGATCGGAATAAATACTCAGAACTATCATTCATTTAAAGCAAACAAAACAAATTATGAAAACCCTGTAGACAGAAATACAGAAAGAAATCTTGCTATTCTTGCATCTGTTGGCGGCAGCGGTCTTGCTGGTGTTATTGCAGGTTTGGCAACTTCTATATTTACAAAAAACAATAAGATAAAACTGGCAGCGGGACTATTAACAGGCTTAGGAACATTGGGGTTAACATTGCCGCCAAAATTATATAATACAAAGGTTAACGCGTATGCACGTCAAAAAGAAATGGATGTCTTCTCAAGGCAAAAATCTGCGCAATCAAATATTTATGAAGACATTGATAATGAAATTAAAAATAAAGATGTATCATTAGACGACAAAATTAACCATTATGCTACTGTAAAAATGGCTGATAACGGAAGCGGAGTAATGATTAAAGGAGTTTAATCGAATGCTTTCCATAAATCCGGTAATACAAAATAATTTTATTGGAATAAAGCCTGCGTTTAAAAAACAGTCAGAGAAATCTAAACCCGAAAATGCGGATGAAAACCCAATTTCTCGAAAAGGCGAGACAATGAATCTTATAAAAGCTACTTTTATAGGTGGTCTTGCTATTGGTGCAAGATTGTTCTTTGAACTCATTGATGACGGAGACTTTGTTTTTGAAAAATTGGGTGATTTTTCGGCAAGAACAGCAGATAAACGTACTAAAGAATTGGAAAAAGCTAAAAAAGATATTAGAGGAAGAAGAGCTATGTACGGGATTGGAGCTTTTGTAGCACTTCTTGCTGCAGGATTATGCGGTTTTGCCCTTTTATACACAGCTTACAATGCTCCTAAAATTGCTTATGAGAGTAAAGTTAATGCATTTAAAAAAGGAAAAGAAATGGATGTGTATGTAAAAGCTAATTCTGCAGAAAGAGAATTGTACGAACAACTTGATAAAAAAGCTCAGGGTTCAACGAAAGAAGAAAGAGAAGCACTAAAAGAACAATATTTGAAATTATCAAATGCAAAAAATCAAGTTCCGGATTATGTAAAATTAAAAAAGATGCCAAAAATAGAAAGTAAAAATTAAATATTTATATTTTTAGTATAATAAAATTATGATAGATAGATATTCAAGAGAAGAAATAAAAAGAATTTGGGATTTAGAAGAAAAGTTTAACTATTACTTGAAAGTGGAACTTGCAGTGTGCGATGCGTATGCTAAAATGGGCAAAATCCCGGAAAATAATTTGAATCAAATTAAAGATAAAGCTTCGTTTAGCTTAAAAAGAATTGACGAAATTGAGAGAGAAGTAAAACACGATGTAATAGCATTTTTAACGGCTGTAAATGAATCTGTCGGAGAAGAAAATGCAAAATATATTCACATGGGAATGACAAGCTCTGATGTTATTGATACAGCTTTTGCGCTCCAGATAAAAGATTCTTCTCGAATTATACTGAAAGAATTAAATGAGCTGATTGATATTATTAGAAAAAGAGCCTTTGAAGAAAAAGATACTGTTTGCATAGGTCGCTCTCATGGTGTACACGCTGAGGTTATGACATTCGGTTTTAAACTTCTTAATTGGCTTGATTCTATTCAAAGAGCTAAAAAAACATTTGAGGAGGCTCTTGATGAGATATCTGTAGGGCAAATTTCTGGTCCGGTCGGAACATACAGTAACTTGCCGCCAGAGATAGAAGTGTTCACTTGTGAAGAATTAGGGCTCAAACCCGCAAAAATTTCGACTCAAATAATATCCAGAGACAGGCATGCTAAATTTATGTCGGCGCTTTCTATAATTGGTTCATTAATAGAAGAATATGCAACTGAAATCCGTCATTTGCAAAAAACAGAAGTCAGAGAAGTCGAAGAAGGATTTTCAAAAGGGCAGAAAGGCTCTTCTGCAATGCCGCATAAAAAAAATCCTGTTCTTTGTGAAAATTTATGCGGATTATCAAGAGTTGTTCGTTCAAATATGATTACTGCTTTTGAGAATATTAATCTCTGGCATGAACGAGATATTTCGCACAGTTCGGCAGAGCGCATAATATTCCCCGATTCGTTAATTCTTGTAGATTTTATGATTCACCGTTTTAAAGGTGTTGTGGAGAATCTTGTTATATATAGAGATAATATGTTAAAAAATGCTAATTTATATGGCGGAGTTGTTTATTCTCAAAAAATTCTTTTAAAACTTGTTGAAAAAGGATATACAAGAGAGGAAGCATACAGAATTGTTCAGAAACATGCTCTGAATGCTTTAAACGGCGGTGATTTTAAGCAAGGCTTGTTCAGCGATTCATCAGTAATTGACAAAATAACGAAAGAAGAATTAGAATCTTGTTTCAATATTACTGATTATTTAAAAAATATAAATAAAATATTTGAACGATTCGAGTAATAAAACTTATTCTCCAATAAATTCGTATTTCTGTCCGGAAATTTTGTTTTGTACCTGTGTTGGTTCAGATTGCATTGAGTTTGTTACCACGGTTGAGAAATTAGACAAGTCGTTTACATTGTAAAAATGACCTCCGGTAGTTGAAGATAAACAACTTAAAGATTTTGAGTTTGAGGAGACGAGTACAACGTCAATATGAATATCCGAGCGTTTTTTCATAAGACTTTTAGCAAATGCGCAGGGATCTCCGCCGCAATTTTCACCGCCGTCAGTTATTAATACGATTTTTTTAGGAGACGTAGTGTCTAAATTGGCAAAATCCTGATAGGCTGCTCTATCAAGAGCGTATACCATAGGTGTTGCACCTCCGAGTCCAACAGAATTCATACCGGAAATTATAGAAGCGGCATTTGATGCTATAAGCGGTGAAACCATTTGTGTAGAAGCACAAATTCCGCTTCTGGAACCGAGCGGTCCTCTTTCGGTTATAACTTTAAACTTATTTCCTTGTTTAATAATTTTTTTAACATCCTGGACTGTATTAATTGTTGTCGGATTATTTCCGGAATCGTGTCCGAATACTCTAAAACCCACCTTTGTTGTATTTGGAATTTGGTTTAATATGGCAGACATGCTCCTTTTTGCAACTACAATCCAATTTGACATAGAACCTGAATAATCCATTACAAATTCTATAATTCCAACTTGTGTTTTATTTACTTGTTCTTGCGAAACATAATTTCCTGCATAATAAGTTGTATATGGTGATACAAAAGTATTTTGAGTTTGAGTATTAGTATAATTTACAACAGGGAACACATTAACTTGTGGCTGAACAACATTTGTTGCAGGTTGTTGAAGATTTCCGTATTGATTAAAGTATGTTTGATTTACGGCATTTGCCGGAGAAGAAATCGTTTGTCCGGAACTATTTTTAATAACTCCCGAGGTGTTTACTTTGTATTTTGCTCCGAATGCAATTGTTGTTGTAAGTACTAGTGCTGCTGCGATTACGTATGTTACCTGTTTTTTCATAAACTTACTCCTATAAAAAATATTGTATCATGTTTTTTTATAAATATTACAACTCTTTATTTTTTTTTGAATTTTTAGTAAACTATTTTTAAAGGAATTTTATTTATGATTGGAAATTTTAATAAGAATAATGATTCTGGAATAAAAATTGTTGCTGCAATAATGTTTATTGTAATTTTTGTGGTTTGGTTACTGACTCCTCCTTCAGATAAAATTTCTCAAGTTTGTTCCTGGGTTAACAATGTATGTTTGAACTATGCCAAAATGACAAATAGTTCTAAGGCGTATATTTATGAAAGAAATCAAATAGTTTTGCAGGCAAAGATGAATCCAAAAGATGATGGTGTGACAGCCAAAATGGATAAATTAATAAATGCAAATCAAAATAAAATTTCAAAAAGTGAGTTGGCTGATTTACACAGAGACAGAGCAGAAATAAAGTTATATAAAGGTCAATTTGAGCCGGCATTGCAAGATTTTTTATATCAAGATAGCTTAAGGTATACAGATTATTTAAAAATAGCTTTGATATATAATCTTCTGGGAGACAAAGAACAAGCTCTTTCATACTGTAATACTGCAGTTAACAGAGAACCGAAATCGATTATCGGTTTTGCTTGCTTCTCTAAAATCTATGAAGATATGGGAAATTATGAGGCTGCAAAAAATTTATGGGAATTGGCAGTCGATAGAAATAAATCTAATGCGGAAATGTGGGTAGAACTGGGACGTATCAAAAAAGTTTTGGGCGATTCTAACGGTGCAAATACTGATTTTGCAAAGGCTCAAACAATCAATCCAAATGTAAAATTAAATTCAACATTGATACAAGATGCAATACATCCTAAAAAACTTGATTTACAATTAAAGTTTTAAGATTCGTATTTAATTCTGCCGGTTTGGTTTATTACGACAGGTTCGTTTAAATGTTTTATGTATTCGCATGTCACAAAATCTTTGTTAAACGGGTATTCTATGCATTCTTCTTTTGGTGCTAATATATCATAATCTGCACCCCAAGACATCATATAAGAATCTGCAACTACTTTATATTTTTTATCTTCACTGGGATTTTCTACATCTATTTTGTGTTCAAAACCATCTTTATCAACAAAATTCATTTTTGTAAGCTTGCCATCTTTAGGATTTACAGTATAATTAATTCCTGAAACAGCAAGTAGTCCCGGCTTATTTCCGATTGAAGAGTAAGAAACTTCTACTGCTTTTTTAAATGCATTAACCAGTGTTTTTTCAGAAACTTCAGCTACTGAAACATTATCTGCAAAAGGCGCAATTTCTTTTATATCACTTGAATCAATAATGCCGGGTTTAAAATAATTTCTTGGACCGCTATTGTTCCAGATTGCTATATCTGCATTCATTTCCATACGCATTGCATCGCACATGAAATTAGCGTGAGGATTCTCTTCTAACAATGATTTAGGAGGTTTGGGTGCGTCTTTTATTACACCTACTTTTTCCGGTTTACCCAAAATTTGATTGAACATGTACTGATGAACTAAATTTCTGTGGTATAAACCTGTATCCCCCAAATTATTTTGTGCCTTTGTTATAATACCGTCTTTGTCAAAAGTTAACTTTAGTTCGCCAAAGTGTTTACCGTCTTTTCCGGCTTCGGTTATTATTACAGGTTCACCGGATTTAGAATATAGTAGATTTTCACCTTCTTCAATTCCTTCAATAAGTTCATGTGTGTGACCGCCTATTACAACATCAATTCCCTGAGTTTTTGAAATTAATTCTTTATCACGTTCGATTCCAAGATGGGAAAGTAAGAATATTTTATTAATGCCTTGTTCTTTTAGTTTATCTACTTCTTTTTGAACAAGTTCTATTGTTTCATTGAGTTCTTTTGCTGAAACTTCTTTATGGTAATCCGGATGCGTCCAGCGTTCAGATAAATCAACCGGTGTTGCTCCTACTAAACCTACTTTTTCTCCTTTTACATTAATTACAGTTGAACTTTTAATGAAATTTTTTAACTCTGTTTTGTTAAAATCGCTGATGTCTTTGTTTTCTATTGTTTCTAAAGGTTCTTGATTCAAATTAACAGCCAAAATTTTGCCGTTATATTTTTCTGCTGTTTCTTTTAAATCACCTTGCATTGTATCCATTTCATGATTTCCTAATGCAGTACCTTTAACATCGGCAAGGTTTAAAAATTTAACAGTTGCATCGTGTACTTTTCTGTTTTTTTCATCACCGATATCATTATCACCTGCTGATAAAACTATATCTCCTTTTATTCCTGATAGTATACGCATCATATTATTTGTTTGTCCATGCAAATCATTTACGTAACCAACAGATATTTCAAAAGAATCTTTGTTAGGAGTTCGTTCCAGACTATTACTGTTTTGTTGTGATAATTCAGCTTTTTGAAAGTTTATATTACTAATATTTTGTATTTTGGAGATTGATATTGTTAAGTTCATATTTTCCTGCTTTTTTATATATAAACAATGCTAAAAAATTTTTTTGCTATTCATTTACAAACGAGAATCGTCCGTATTGGTTAATTACTATCGGAACACCTATTTCTTTTATGTAATCAGCAACCATGACATCTTTATCGTAAGGATATTTTTCTAACAGTTCTTCTTCTTTGACTAATGCATTATAATCGGCTCCTGCTGTCATTAAAAATTCATCTGTAACAACTTTATATTTTTTGTCTTTACTCGGATTATTTATATCGATTTTGTGTCGGTTTCCGGATTTATCAATAAATGTCATGCTGTTTAATTTACCGTTCTTTTTATCTACGGTATATTCAAGTCCTGCTGTTGCTATTAATCCCGGTTTATAGCTCGGAGATTCAAAGGTTGTTTTTATTGCATTTTTAAATAAATCAACAATAACCTTTTCGGAAACATTTGCCGTAACAACATAATCTAAGAATGGGGAAATGTCTTTTATGTCGCGAGAATCGATATCTCCCTCATGGAAAAAGTTTCTGACTCCGCATAAATGCCATAAAGCAATATCAGAATCTGTTTTTTCTTTCATAACATCACATACAAAATTTGCATGCGGATTTTCTTCAATCAGAGATTTTGGAGGAGGTGGTGCATCTTCAATGTGACCTACTTTTTCCGGTTTTCCTAAAATATCATCAAAAATATACTGATTAATTAAATTTTTATGGAATAGTCCCGTTTCACCCAAATTATTCTGTGCTTTTGTAATAACACCGTCTTTATCAAATTCTAAATTTAATTGTCCGAAGTAATTACCGTCTCTGCCGGCTTGAGTAATAACAACGGGTTCACCTGATTTAGAATAAAACAGATTATTGCCTTCTTTAATGTCTCTAACAAGTTCATGTGTATGACCTCCTATAATAACATCTATACCATCAGTTTTTTGAGCCGCTATTTGATCTTTTTCAAAGCCCATGTGAGATAATAAAACTATTTTATTAATTCCCTTAGCTTTTAATTCATCAACAACAGATTGAATATCGTTTATTGAATCGTCGATTTCATCAATCTTACAATCAGTGTGATAATTCGGATGGGTTAATCTATCTAGCATGTCGCTTGGAGATGCGCCTAAAATTCCTATTTTTTCGCCTTTAACTTCCACTATTTTATATGGTTTCCAGCTTTTTTCAAGATGTGCTCTTCCCAGTTTTTTTACATCATCAGGATTTTCATTTTCGACCATTTCTTTATTTATATTTACGGCTAAAATATCACCGTTATAGTCTTTTAGAGAATCAATTAAATCTTCTTGTGTTGTATCCAGTTCGTGATTTCCGATTGCGGAAGCTTTTATATCTGCTATATTTAAAAATTTATATGTAAGTTTGTGTACAGGTTTATTTTTTTCGTCTCCAATATCGTTATCGCCTGCTGAAACTTTTAAATCTCCTTTTAAACCGGATAAAATTCGCATCATATTGTTTGTTTGACCATGAGTGTCATTTATATAACCTATAGATAAATCAAAAGAATCTTTTTGAGGTGTTCTTTCCAATTTATTTTCATTATTTTCAGCTCTAAACGGAACTGTAAAAAATTTGGCAGCCTTAATGACAGCGCAGTTATTGATATTGTTGATGCCGGATAAGATAATGTTCATATAAACCTTCTTCTAATATATTTAAATTGACTAAAAATAAAAATTGCTAGTTTTTTTGAAAAAAGTTACAAATTTTTACATTGATAGTGTAGTAAGAGCTCTTCTTAGAACTTCTTCCGAATTAGAAGAAGCGGAAATTGTCGGCAAAATTTGCTTTAATGCATTTTCTATTTCGTCCTCTTCGTATCCTAAAGAAATAAGTACAGATTCTGTATCCGAAATTGCTTGTGTTTGCGGAATTGAAGATAAAGATTTTTTAGGTAACTCTGTTTTAATAAGCTTATCTTTTAATTCGAGAATTATTTTTTGAGCAAGTTTTGGTCCTACACCTTTTGCTCTTGTGAGTTCCTTAAAATTACCGTCAATTACAAGTGAAATAACATCACAAGCGTCAAATTCATTTAATAAAGCGAGTGCCATTTTTGCACCAACGCCTGAAACAGAAAGAAGTATTTGAAAAATATCTCTTGTTTCTTTAGTTAAGAACCCGTATAAAGACATTGAATCTTCTTTATGCTGCAAAAGAGTATACACTTTTAGCGGTTCATTTCCGACACTAACATCAATGAAATCTCTATCAGTAACTTCAAGTAGATAACCTACACCGCCTGCCTCAACTGTTATATAACAGCCTTTAGAAGACTTTCTCTTGTCTGATACACAACCCTTAAAATAATCGAACATGTACTTTTTACTCCCTACAAAGCAATTCTAACATAAAAAGTCCTTAATTGCTATTTTTTTTTCTTTCCCACAACAATTTACACGCTCCGTAATATTCGTAGTTGTACAAGAGATATTCAACTTTTGTGCCGGTTGTTTTGTATGCACCTATATCGTAGGAACTTATTCTGTTTGAATGTTCTTTCATTGCATTGGATAGTTCATTTAAACGAACTTCATTTAAGTAGCAAACCTTATAATCTTTCCATTCATTCTTGTTGATTTTTAGCCAAGGATTATATTGCATTTTAAGTTCACATGTTCCGTCTTCCTTTTTTCCAATAACAAAATATTTATACGTACCTGTCCAATCCATATATTCATTTTTTCTGCAGTTTTCCAAATCATTTATAAAAAAAGGATCAAAATACGTCGGCATCATGTGCTTTGCGTACTTGGTATAAGAATTTCTGGTAGCTGCAAAGCAAGATGTTGCAAATAAAATCAAAGATATTATTAATATTACTTTTGTATTTTTCAAATTTTCCTGCTAATAAATTTTAGTACTACTCAAATTTTAACAAATTTAATAAAAAAGAACAATTTTTGTAAATGAAAGATTTATTCAATAAATTTTCCGTCAAATAAATCAAGAACCATTTTTTCTTGATCAGAGGCAAATCGTGGCTCTTCATGTTTTTTTTCAATAACTGCATTTTCAGAATTTTTGACACTTTTAATGTTATCTGTATGCAATGTTTCATTTTTCTCTATGCCGGAATCTTTTTTTGAGGTTATTTCAGACTTTTTTTTTATACTTTGTTCTTGCGTGTCACTTTTGAGTGGAGTAGTATCAGATTTTACAGAAGAACTTCCTGCATCAGATTGAGAAGCCAGAGCTTCGTCACCTGCCAGTGGCAATCTTACATGAACAACGGAATTTTGCTGGTTAAACATTGTATTTGCAGCTTGAATAAGAATATCTTTCTTGTTTGTTCCTGTTATTTGAGATATAAGTTTTTCGTTTTTAAAAGTTATTATAACTTCTTCGGGCGAAATTTTAACAGGAGTTGCCAAATTCAATAAAGCCTTTGTTGGTGGTGAAGAAACATTTGACAGTAAAACTTCCCACAAAGTTTTTATGTCGTTACCGCTGGGTTTCTTAGACATAGGCGGTGGTGTGAATTCTTGTTCCGTTTTAATAACAGATTGTTCCGGCTGAACTTTTGGCTTCTGTTCCACGTTTGAATCTTTTGGTTGTATCGGTGCCGGTCGAGTTACCGGAGGTTCTGTTTGCGCCAAAGGCTGTTTTATTTGTCTTGGAATCGTTTGTATGGAAACTTCTCCACCTTCCAAAGCTCTTACTCTGTTAGACAAATCCATAAGAGTTGTGTTTTCCGTCATATTTGCCAAATCAATAATGCCGATTTCAAGCCACAATTGTTGATTTGTTGAAAGTTTTATTTCTTTTATGTAGTAATTTGTTCTCTCAAGTAAAAATACAATTTGTTGAGTTTCCAACTTATCTTTTTGATTAACAAGCTTTTCAATTTGTTGTTCATTTAGACCTGTAAGTTCAGGTAATAGTTCTGTTCTGCAATTTTTTACTACAAGCAGGTTTTTAAAATATTCTGCTAAATTTGTTAAGATTTGAAGAGGTTCATTTCCGGAATTATAAATTTCGTTTATTATTTCGATTGCTTCATTATGAGATGAAGCAATTATTTTTTCGCTTAAGCTGTGTAATATATCAAAAGATATTCTGCCAAGAATTGCGTTAACATCTTCTGCCGTAACTTGTTTAGATGCACCAAGTAAACTTAATTGGTCGAGAAGAGAGATGCTGTCTCTCATACCGCCTGCTGAATTTTTTGCAATTGCATAAAGCGCATCATCTGATATATTAATTTTTTCTTCATCTGAAATATATCTCAAATGCTTAACAATATCTTCTGTTGTAATTCTTCTGAAGTCGAATCTTTGGCAGCGGCTTTTTATTGTATCAAGAACTTTGTGAACTTCGGTTGTAGCAAGAATAAAAATGACGTTTTCCGGCGGTTCTTCCAATGTTTTTAATAAAGCATTAAAAGCATGATTAGTTAGCATGTGAACTTCGTCAATAATATAAATTTTATATTTACCATGCACCGGAACATACTGAATTTTTTCCAATATATTTTGAGTATCTTCTACTTTTCTGTTACTTGCGGCATCAATTTCAATAACATCAATCGGAACAGTATTGGTGATATCTTTACAGCTTTCGCATTCTCCGCAAGGATTAATCGTCGGACCGTTTTTGCAATTTAATGATTTAGCAAGTATTCTTGCTGTCGAAGTTTTACCGGTTCCTCTGGGACCTGTAAATAAAAATGCATGAGCAATTTTGCCAAGTTCAATGGCACTTTTTAAAGTCTTCTTTATATGTTCTTGCCCGACTAATTTATCAAGTGTTTGCGGACGATACTTTCTATATAACGGTACGTAATTTTCACTCATAGTATTAGTCTATCATAAAATTGCGTATAGCAAAATTTTATATTAGAATGTTTATACTATGAAAAGAGGGCTAATATTACTAATTCTTTTACTTGCCGGCATGCTTAATGTTAATGCGTATGAGCTGATTATTCCTACTGACAAAAAAGTAGCAACAACCTCTGACTATGCATTATTTGTAGGCAGATCGAAAGGATACGAAACCATTACTATTAATAAGGAAGGTGTGTTTAGGGCATCTAACGGAGCATTTGCTCATTCTGTAAAACTCCATGACGGAGAAAACAGAATAATTATTCGTTCTACGTATGGAAGCATTCAAGTATTCAAATTTTTTAAAACACCATTGAAAAATATAGAAATTCCTGTTGAGAATTTTGAACCTCAGCTCGCTTTTGTTGTATGTGATAATGCTCCACTGAGAAGTACGCCGGTAGATGCAGGCTTAAACAGGATGTCTCATCTGTTTCAAGGTACAAGGTTGATTATAAATGGTTCAAAGGGAGATTTTTACAGAGTTATTCTTTCGAAAGATAAAGTCGGCTGGATAGAAAAAAAACAAGTTCGTATTGAAGAATCAAGCTGTTCTGAGGTTCCGCAATTTTTATCAATGGAATCTAAAAGATTCAAAAATGCGATGACTCAATCAATATCATTTACGGATAAGTTGCCGTATACAATTGAAGACTGTGATAAAGAAATTATTTTCAGAGTATACAATCCTGAGTATTCCGAAGAATCGGTTTATAATCTGAATATTCCAAAACCGGAAAAATATGTGCATATAGTAACATTAAATGACGGTACGTATAATTTCAAAGTAAAAAAAGTTACCGAAAATATTAAAGATGTTGTAGTCGCTGTAGATGCCGGTCATGGTGGCTCTGAAAAAGGTGCGATAGGTTGTCTTGGTGATGAAGAAAAAGATATAAATTTAAGTATAGCAGCAGAACTGGGCAAAATATTAGAATCTAAAGGTATAAAAGTTGTACAGACGAGAGAATATGATGCAAATTTATCTCTTGATGACAGGGTTAGAATAGCAAGAGAGAATGGTGCAGATATTTTCGTAAGTATACACCTCAATTCTATAGGAAATGCTCCTTTTGATTTGCACAAGACAAGAGGAACCAGCGTTTACTATTATAATAATAATTCTGAAAAACTTGCACAATCAGTGCTAAAACATGTAACGCGCTCTGCAAATACTCATGATGACGGAGTAAAAACTGCAAGTTTTGCAGTAATAAGACCGGCTGATTATGTTGGAATTTTGGTGGAAACGGCATATATGATAAATCCATTGGATTCAGTTTTATACAGAGATAACAAATTTCCTCATAAAGCAGCAAAGGGTATTGCAGACGGTATTATAGAATTTTTAAAGAAATAATTATGACGACAAATTTTGATTTTTTAAAAACAATTGATAAAAATTTATACAATCTTATTAATGAAGCGGAAAAACTTTACCAAGATGAATATTTTGACCAATGTATGACTCAAACCCGTAAGTTTGGTGAAAATATTTGTAAAAATGTTTTAGGTCAAAGAAGAACAACTGAAGTGACTTTCGATTCAATGTTGGCAACCTTAAAAGATTGCGCATTAGGCAGCAGTGAAGAAGCAAAAGAATTTATAGAGGATTTGTATTTCTTAAAAAAACATGGTAATGAAGCAACTCATTCTTTTAAAGTTAAATCAGACGGAATGGAAGCGTTAGAATGTCTGCAGCGAGCATTTGAGATTGCGATTAATTACAGTGTTTATTCTTGTGGTTCTTCCAAAAACATTCTTAAACTTCAATACGATACAGAATTATTAGTCACCGGCAAGAAATCCCAAAAAACATTAGCTGAAAAATACAGTGAAGAAAAAGCAAAAACAAAGAAATCTCAGAAACCAAAAAAATCAGTGAAGCAATATTGTTCAGTAAAGTCAACTCAAAATAAAAATGAATTGCCTATATTTTGGATTTTGGTGGGAATTTCAATGTTAATATCTGTTGTAATGCTAATCATGATTGCTATTTAAATATTAACAAAAAGACTTTAAATGTTTCGCTAAATCAGTTTTTGTAATTTTCTTATCTCCATCATAATCTAGACCTGAATTTTTACTGTAGTATGTAGAGCCGACAGAACAAAGGACTTCTCTCTTAGAATACGCAGGAAGAAATGCCAATGCATATAATGTTCCAGTATCTATTGTATCATCAGGTTTAAATCCTGCCATTTTTTTATTTTCTATATAAAATTTTTCTACATAATCAAGTTGCTGTTCTGCAGACATGTTTTTAAGAGCTGACGTTGATGTACCTAATTGTTTTGCAGTTTTAGGTAAGAACTGAATTAAACCGGTTGCTCCGATACTGTTTTGTATAGAAGCGGAGAATCTACTCTCTGAATACATTACAGCCATCAGATCATTCGGATTACATTTAATTTTTTCTGCAATTTTGATTACTTTATTACAAAATGCTTGAGATATATGTCCACAGTCTTTTTTCTTAGACCATTTATTGTGTAAATTCTGTGCATCATAGCTTGCAGGGTCTTCATCTTTACCTATAAAATGTAATTTGGATTCGTTATTTTTTGGGGTTTTTGTTGACGAAACAGAAGGCATTGTATTTGTATTGCTCCAAAAAGAATCAAAATTCATATTGCCGAATAAGTTTTGTCCGCTACTTGGCATTGATACATTATTCCAGAAATTATCAAATCCAAAATTCGTACTGTTATTCATAGAATTGCCAAATATGCTGGTTGAATTAAAATTGAAATTCATCGTAGACGGAGTATTATAAACATTGTTCCAAATACTGCCGGTATTTAATCCAAAACCGCCAAAACTACTAAAACAGCTTAAAATCGGAGTGTTACTAAACATTCCGAAACTAAAATTTAAATTGTTAAAAAAGCTGCAAAAACTCATGAGTGTGATATATCCTTTATATATATAAAGTATTTATTATTAAAAAAATTGCCTTTTTTGATAAATTTTGTTAAGAAATGTTAACAAAGTATTTTGGTTTTTATACTGGACATATACATAAAATTAGTATAGAATCAAAGTAGCAGAGAGGAATATTATGTCAAAAAATACAGATACAATACCTATAGAGGTTATTATTTTAACTACGGATCATGATATAAAAGGTACTGTTCACGTATCAAAGTATACAAATACTAACAGAGAATTAACAGACCTCTTAAATGATAGGGAACGCAGATTTTTGGCTGTGACAAATGTAGAAATTTATCCGAAAAATTCTAATCAGCCGCCAAGGAGATACGATTTCTTAGAAATTCATATGGATTATGTTTTGATGGTTCATCCTACATCTCAAGCAGTATTCAGAGAAACACCAAAAGTTCAGGAAGATATTGCAAGATTTAGAGAACTCAGAGCAAAATTAGGTCAAACAAAACCGTTTTAATTAAAGATATTACGAGGAGAATATAGATATGGCAAAATTAATCAGACCGAGCTGGGCTATAAGATGTACTCAATCCAGTTGTAAAACATTGTTTGAGGTAGCAAAAACCGAAAACGGAAAACAGCAGGAAGTTGTTTGTCCGAATTGCGGTGAACATTATGTATATCCGATTTTAGATGAGCAAGGTAATTATAACGAAGAATAGATTTATATTTGTTTAAAAGGGCGGTGACGAAACTCGTCACCGCCCTTTAATTTATGCTTAATTTTACTTAATTCGTTTCAAAGATGAAAGGAAATTAAAATTAACAACATCACCGTCAATTTTTGTTAAAAATACTTGTGCTTCTTTTTCGTTATTTTTTAATTCAGGTATTTCTGCCAGTTCTGAAGAATAATAATTACTGTCATTTCTTGAGCTTATTGAAAGCTTGCTTGCTAAGCTGTTGAGTGAAATATTCCTTAATATACTGGCGAACCCTTTTCCTTTGTTAGAGAATTTTGTATAAATTCTAAGAGAGGCATCATTATTAGTTAAATCATACCGACCTGTTATAAATGTTGCAAGATCCTCCGCTGTAGATTTTATACTTATTCTTCTTATAACATTATCTTTTAATTTCATTTCGCCTGAAATTTCATCAAATCTTCCGTCAGGAATATTTACCAAATCAAAAACCGTTGTCGGACTGAACATAGCAAGCGGATTTCTGAATAAAGATGCTACTTTTAGTATATATTCTACATAACCAACTTGTTCAATTGTTCCGTTGTTAATTTTAAATTTAATATCACCGTTTAAATTTAATGTTTTGTCAGTATTAAGTTCAATCAGCCCCTTTGCTTTACCGCTGATTTGTCTTGGAAGACCAAGTATTGCGGAAGCCATGATGTTTGAATCTACATCTTTTACCCCTAACCTCATATAATAATTTCTGTTCACTAAATCTGCATTAATTTTAAGAGTTGAAATACCGTCTGCTATATCAAATCGGTTTGATTTTAGGTTTAATATTCCGTTTTTATCCAATGTCATATCAGCGTGAATATTTCCGAATGAAATCTCTTTATAAACACCTTTTAAAAGATTTAAGCTGCATTTTTCTATTACAAGTAATCCTTTGGGGAATACAGGTATTTCCATAGATTCTTCATCCTCTTCTCCTGTAGATACAAGTGCTTGTTTTGCCTCTTGTCCTTCTTGAGAAGAAGTTTGTGTTTGCGGTTGGGTTAAAATCTTTTCGACATCTATGTTATCAACTTTTAGGTTTACATCTTTTACAATAATAGGCAATTTTAAAGCATTCTGTATATGTCCGTCAAATGTATAATTTTCTCTGCGCAGTTTTCCATTCGTTTTAATAGATATCAAATTACCATTTGCAATCAATTTTCCTGATTTTATAAACAATCTTTTGGCTGGAATGATAACTTTGTCCAGAGCAAACTCGCCGGACATTATGGGGTATGGGCCGATATCCTTAATATCCATGTGTCCGGATACAAGTCCTTTTTTAAATACTTTTTGGCATAATAAGAAATTTAGAAATTCACTTGGTAACGGTTTTGGAATATCCAAGCTCAAATCTTTTATTTTCATATTATCTGCCATATTAATATTACCGTTAATTGTAATAAGCGGTTTGATTCCTCGTTTTAGTTCATTTGTTATATAATAATTTATTGTATTTATTTTCAGAATATTTTTTATCACACTTAAATCGACTTTAAAAAGAGTTTTATAATCTTTCAGAACCATTGATTGTTCGCCGAATTTAAACCCTTGATTTTCTTTTAAAAGAAAATACCATAAAATATCTATAGGAGCGGAATTTTTGGTTTTAAGAACCAATATTGAATCTGATTCTCCAACAAGTCCTATGGGTGAATTTAACATTTTTGAGAGATAGTTTTTAAAAAAGTCATTTGTTACAAAAATGTGTGAAACAATTTTTGTGTCACAAGTTTTTTTGTAGTCTTTTACTTCACCCCTCATTTTTAATGTGTTTTGATTTTTATTATTGTAATATCCTTCAAAATCTTTTAATTTAATATCACTATTCCCTATTAATACAGTTCCTTTTGTTGCTTTAACAGGCATGTTTAAAAGCGGAATAACCTTACATTCTACGTTTTTAACAGAAATTTCTCCGTTTATTAATTTTTTTGTCAGTTTTAAATTGAAATCAACTCTTCCCTTAATATCACCAATCGGAGCAAGCATTTCACTGCCGTTAGCTATAAATATATCAGAAGTTACTGCATTTGCAATATCCGCGGCGTTATAATTCTTTGCGGAAATGTTGAGTTCATAATTCATTTTATTATCCATTTCCGCATTAATTAAAACTTCTGAGTCATCAATGTTTATCGGAAAATTAACGATGTATGCCTTTTTATTTTCCATATAAAATCTGTTCATATCATTTGCTGAAACAGAAATCTTATGATTACCTCTATTTATATCAAAATCAAAATCAAAATGAAGAAATTTTCTAGATTGGGTTCGGTCAAAAATCATGTGTCGGGCTTGAAAGTCAATTGAATAATTCTCTGCATCATATAATACTCTGGTTTTCTTAACACCCATAAGGACGTTGTACATATCCAGCTCTATAAAAGATTCTTTTTTTTCTTTCTTTTTTTTCTCAGTTTTGGGGAATACAGATATTAAATCATCTACATCAGCATAAATCTCTTCTGCAAGCAGTTTTTTAACAATTATTTTTTTGCCGAAAAATAATTGTTGTAAATCAAAAAGAGTGTCAATATTTTTTACTTTTAATAAATTTTTTCCGTTTTTATTTATCTCAAAACTTTTTAAAGTAAAAGCTATGCTTTTTCCTGTCTTTAGATAAGGTGAATCAATTATAATCTCTGCATTCAATGCAGAACCTGCTTTTTGTTGTATAAAGGACACTGCTTTTGAATTATTCACTACATAAGGAATTCCCCACTTATAAAGTGAAATCAAACAGCCTAAAACCAATATTCCTGTTATAGAGCTCCAAATAATTATTTTTTTCCCAAATCTCTTCATACAAAAAATTATAACATGATTTTTTTGTTTAAAACTCATTTGACAGAGTATAAATTTATGTATCATATAACTTTAGTTGTACATATTTTATATTTTAGAATAAT
>CADBPN010000033.1 GCA_902796585.1 uncultured bacterium | reverse complement strand
GTGGTTGATGGTAAAAAAGTTCGCGTTTGTAAAAAATGCGGTGAACAGTTAGACGTATAGTACTAATAGTAAACACGCAACCGCGTGAGGTAACGGTTAGTCAACGTACTACAGTGTAATAATTAGCCGGTTTTAAATACTTCAGCGTGTGTTAATCGTGTTCAAAGAAAAGGAAAAGAAAAATGACAAAAACAGAAAGCTTAAAGGCTAAATACGAAAAAGAAGTAAAAGCAGCACTCAAAGAAAAATTCGGTTACAAAAATGACATGATGATTCCTAAACTTCATAAAATAGTTTTGAACATGGGTGTTGGTGAAGCTTCTCACAATTCAAAGATTGCAGATGCAATTCAAGCTCAACTGACAAAAATTGCAGGACAACATGCTGTTGTTACTAAAGCTAAGAAATCAATCGCTTCATATAAATTAAGAGAAGGAATGCCTGTTGGTGCAATGGTAACACTAAGAGGTGAAAGAATGTACGATTTCTTACAAAAGTTGATTAGTGTAGTTCTTCCACGTATTCGTGACTTTCGTGGTATTTCAGCAAAAAGTTTTGATGGTAGAGGAAACTATACTTTAGGGTTAAAAGAACAATCTTTATTCCCGGAAATTACTTATGAAGAAGTTGATTTAGTAAAAGGTATGAACGTATCTGTTATTACAACTGCTAACACAGATGACGAAGCAAGAGAATTATTAAGACTCTTGGGTATGCCATTTAAAGGTATGAATAAATAATAAAAATGAAAAGGAGATAAATTCATGGCTAAGAAAGCGATGATAAATAAGGAAGAATCAAGAAGATTACTTGCAAGTAAAGGTAAATATCCGTCAGTAAGACTCCACAACAGATGCTCTCAATGCGGAAGACCTCATGGTTATCACAGAGATTTCGGTCTTTGCAGAATCTGCTTGAGAAAAATGGCTCACCAAGGCTTACTTCCTGGTGTAACAAAAGCAAGTTGGTAATAAACAATCTTTTAAATATCGGCGCATTTGCGTTTGTAGTTAAAGGCTGATTTATTTATATATTTTTTTTAAAAAGCGGCTCGAATTTGTCGAGTCGCTTTATATTGTTAAAATTTTCTAAAATATTATAAATTTTATTCTTCTTTTAAGTAATTTGTTGCAATATGCATATTAATATATGTAAAGCCGGAAAGGATAAAGTCAATTCCGGTAAGTATTCCGGCAAGCCAAAGAGCACCGGTCGGTATTGATATTATTATAACGAGTCCAAAAAATAATTCTATTATGCTTATAATCAAATTAAGCCATCTGCAACTAAGGATTTTTCTTGTCTGAATACCAAATGCATTGGACGATATGCTTTTTAAAATAAAGTATATTCCTATTAGTGATATTATGATCATTACATCAAAAACCGGTACAAATAATAATATTAATCCGGTAATGAATAAAATTAATCCAACAATTACGTCTAATATTGAGTGTCGTGAAAAATTCCTAAAAAAGAATGCATTTATAATCTCATATCCACCCATAAGCATAAAAGCCAAACAAAGCATAAATCCAAAAGATAGTGACGTGATTTTGGGTAAAACAAGCAAGCAAATACCGGTTAATAAAAATAACAAGCCTTTTATAAATACAAATGATAAAAATCTATTTTCAGACATAATATGGCATCCTTTCTTATATTTATAGGATGCTGGTTTTAAAAATTTTATTCTACCACTAATTGTATAGTTTGATAATCACGCAAAAAACTTACCTTGAAAGTACTATTCTAGTCTATATTATGTAGACTTTTTAGAGTATTCAAATTTTTATTCTGAGTTCAATTATTACGCTAAATTTTGATTGTTATTGACCAGATGGTCTATATCTTCTTGTCTACCTTAAATATAGTAAAATCAATCCTTTTATTGATGAAAATATCCTCTATACGCATGTAATATGAATAGTATAGAAAGAGGAATTTATAATTAGGGGGAGAGAAGAGAGTATGAGACATGAGTTTAAGAAAAAATCAAGAATTTTGCTAATTGATGACAATTATGAACATTTATCAGGAATTAGAGAACTCTTGAATTTAGAAGGAACATTTGATGTAGTAGGGACAGCAACAAATGTAACAGTAGGTGTTAGTTTAATTAAAAAATATCAACCGGACATTGTTTTATTGGATATGAATATGCCGGATAGAGATGGGTTACAAGGTATTATTGACATATCCAGAATTGGTTTGGGTACAAAGATTTTGGCTTTATCAGGATATGATGATGCGGATTTAATATTTAGAGCTATGAAAATAGGTGCAAAAGGATATGTTTTAAAAACTATGGCATCAGCTCAATTGATTTATGCAATAGAAGAAGTTCTAGCAGGAAAAATTTACCTTCCGGCAGCACTTTCTTCAAGATTCTTTGAATATTTTCAACAATCATTCAGAGAAGAAACAGAAAGAAAAGAAAGCGGAGCTGATGAAGAAAATCTGCTTGATGCATTAACACAAAGAGAAGAAGAAGTTTTGGAACTTTTAACACAAGGTATTACATATAAAGGCGTAGCAAATAAATTGTTTATTTCTGAAACAACAGTAAAGACTCACGTAAATAATATTTTCCAAAAGCTGCAAGTAAATGACAGGACACAAGCTGTTTTATATGCAATTAACAACGGATTTTTAACTAAAAAAGTTAGAATGGCAGTTTAAAAATAAAAAAGAATATAGCTTTGAATAGAAAGTATAAAGATGAAAAAAATAGTCAGACAGCAAAATTACTTGAAAGAATTGATTGAATCACAAGAAAATCAATTATTAACAAAAACAGCATTGCGCTGTATAATTCGTGCTGTATTGGAGCCTTTGCTTGATAATCCGGAAGAAGGTGTTGTACTGCACAGGATTATGGATAGAACAGGTGTTTTGGGACTTCTTAAAAGATTAGATTTTTCTTCTGTTCAGGGTTATGATTTTTTAGACGATAGCGGAAATTTAAGGGAAAAGGTTTGGGCGAATACTGAATTTATTTGTGTGTTAACTCATAGATTTGTGTCAATACTTATTTGGGATAATAAGACGGATAATCCTAATTATGTCAGATATTATTCACTTTGCAATTCAAAACTTCAAAATGAAGCTCTGGATATAATTGATAGAAATACTCAAATAAATATTAAAGAATTTCAAGAAAAATTCAAACCTGACAGACGTGATAACTTCTTGCTTAATGCTTCTGTACGAAAAATGATAGAAAATATGGATGAAGCAACTAAAGACGCGGTTCTTGGTTTTGCGCAAGTACAATCTGAGAAAGAAGAAGCAGAAGTTAGCCAAAATATTCGTTCGATTGCTCACGAAATTAGAAATCAACTTTCAATATGTGATTTATATTCAGAAATTATCAAAAAAAGTTGTTTAAAAAACGGAATAAAAGACGACTCTGTTTTAAATGCAGTAAGTTGTATTTCAAAAGCGTTAAAACTTGCCGGCGCAAGCTTGGTTGAATTAAAAGCGTCTGATAAAATATCAATAAAACCTTGTAAACTAAAAGAATTAATATCTGTGTCTTATGATTTGACAAGTGTATACAGAGAAGGTAAAAATATTGATTATGAAGTTGATAATAATCTGGATGTAAAGCTGCCGGTAGATGAAAACAAATTTTTGTCTGTAATAATAAACATTGTAAAAAATGCAACGGAAGCGTTTGGAGAAGATAATGCCCAAGATGGTAAGTATATTAAAATTAAAACAGAAGAAGAAGATAATTTTGTGTTAATAAGAATATCGAATAATGCAGGCAAAATTGAAGCTCCCGGAAAAATTCTTCAGGAAGGTTATACAACAAAAAGCGGCGGTAGCGG
>CADBPN010000032.1 GCA_902796585.1 uncultured bacterium | reverse complement strand
TTGGGTGAAACCCAACAATAACTAAAATTAACCCTTTTGCCGGTTGATTTTATTTACCCCTTTTGAGCAAAACGGTCAAAAAATACAATGATATTTCTATCCCCGTCATGGTATAATTTCCCTATGAATAAGTTTTTTCTAAAATCTATGGGTTGCAAATCAAATCAGTTTGAGGGACAAATTGTATCGGAAAACCTGATAAAAAACGGATACCTGAAAGTTGAAAAACAGGAGAATGCTGATTATTACATTCTAAATTCCTGCTCGGTTACTCATAAAAGCGATAATGAAGCAATGTATCTTCTTCGTCACGCACACTCTCTCGGACTAAAAACAGTTTTAACCGGCTGTATTGCACAAATAGAAAAGGAGGCGCTGCTTAAAGAACCTTATATAGATTATGTGTTTGGGAATGAAGATAAATTCAAAATTCCGGAACTGTTAAAAGAAAATAAAAACTATTCGGTTTTGGATTTAATGGAAAAACCGGATTTTTGTGAAGTGATATTGGAAGATACAACAAAAACCAGAATGAGTCTGAAAATTCAAGACGGCTGTGATAACAGATGTGCATACTGTATAATTCCTTTTGGGAGAGGAAAATCAAGGAGTGCAGACAAAGATTTCATTATAAAAGAAATAAACCGTTATTATGAAAACGGGTATAAAGAAGTTGTATTAACCGGCATACATATCGGACTTTGGGGAAAAGAGAAAGGAAGCAATCTTTTAGAATTATTAAAAGAAATTGAAACAAAAACAAATATTCCGAGATATCGGCTTGGTTCTCTTAATCCGCACGAAATTACAAAAGAGCTTTTAAATTTTTTGGAATCAAGTGAAAAATTCTGTCCTCATTTTCACTTATCTTTGCAATCCGCTTGTAATTCCACACTTAAACGAATGAACAGATATTACAGTGTAGAATACTATCTTGACCAAATTGAAGACATAAATTCACGCTTTGAAAATCCGTTTTTGGGAAGTGATATTATAGCCGGTTTTGCAGGAGAAACAGAAGATGAATTTACAGAAACCGTAGAAAATTTAAAAAAATCCGGATTGTCTAAAATACATACATTTCCATATTCCATAAGAAAGGGAACCGAAGCTGAAAAAATGCCGGGGCATCTTCCCGATAAAATAAAGGAGGAAAGAGCATCAATAATAAAAGCTATTTCCGCAGATAAATATAAAGCTTTTACAGAAAAAAATATCGGCAAAGAACAAGAAGTTTTAATAGAAAAACATTTAAATAAACAGGGTAAATATAAAGGTGTTACAAGAAACTATCTTAATGTAATTCTTGAAAACGGCGAATTTAACACTTTAAAGAGAGTTATACTTTCAAGAAATAACATTCTCGCCTAAATATTCCTTGAGTGACAAATCGCAATGGCAATAGCGTCAACCGTATCATCGAGTTTAGGCAAGGTTTCCGTACCAAGAGAAATTTTAACCATTTGTTCCACTTCTTTTTTTTCAGCTCTTCCGTATCCGGTCAAAACCTGTTTTACCTCCATCGGAGTATAACTAAATGTCGGAATTTCAAACTTTTCCAAAACCGTCAAAATAACCCCCCTTGCCTCTGCAACAGGTATAACTGTTTTTTGGTTTTTAAAGAAAAATAAATTTTCTACAGAAGCACAATCGGGCTTAAACTCTTCTACTATTTGAGATAAGTCGTTAAATATCTCCAAAAGTCTTTTAGAGTCTGTTTCATCTTTACTTGTTTGTATCGAGCCGGAAGCTGACAAAATCGGTTTTTCGCCGTCAAATTCTATCAAACCGTATCCCACAATTGCCATTCCGGGGTCTATTCCTAATATCTTCATAATAAAAGTATAACAATCTTTAAAATTAATGTAAAGATTTGTAAAATTTTGCAAAAAAATCCTAAAGTTTTTGAAAAAATTGCCGATAACATTAATACAAATAAGGGATAGAAAAATGGCAGAAGCATACAATCGAGATTACGTTTTTAATAATTCCGGTCAATACTTAAACAAAGATTACAGTGTTGGTGCAAAAGCTCGTGAAGAGATGGAAAAAGCAGAACTTCAGAAAGCTGAAGAAGCAACAAAAACCGGCACTTTTGGTATGCTTGTTGCAGAAAAAGTTAAAGAAGCAGGTGTCGGTGAACGTGTTATTAAACAAGTTGCAGACACAGCAGCCAATACTTTATTAAGCATCACTCGTCCTCTTGGCGATTATTTGGATAAATACGAAGATGTGTTCAATGGCAGAATTAAAGAAGAATTTAACGGTGATGCATATCAACTTTATTCAGCAAGTAAATTTATGGCACAAGCAGTTGCAGAAAGCAGTCCTATTTTAGGATTAGGTAACAGAACTGACGAAGAAGGTAATCCTATTCCTAATTTGGTTGCACAAAAATTTGTTATGGATATGTAAAAAGAATTTTCCAATCCTTTTTTCCGATAAAATAAGGCGGTTAACTAAAGTTAACCGCCTTACTAAATTTTAAACAGATATAAAACTATAAAGCTGCCTTAGCTGTTTCAACAACAAGAGCAAAAGCTTCTTTGTCATTTACTGCAAGATCAGCAAGCATTTTTCTGTTAACCTGAATATTAGCCTTTTTGCAAGCATTAACAAATCTTGAGTAGCTCATTCCTTGTTCTCTGACTGCTGCATTAATTCTAACAATCCAAAGTCTTCTCATGTTACGTTTTGTAGCACGTCTGTCTCTGTAAGCATATTTAAGAGCTTTCATTACAGCAATGTTAGCAACCTTAAAT
>CADBPN010000031.1 GCA_902796585.1 uncultured bacterium | reverse complement strand
TTCAAGAAACTCGTTTATGGGACGATGGGCTTAAAGAAACCCGTTCAATGAGAGGCAAAGAAGATGCTCACGATTATCGTTATTTTCCGGAACCGGATTTAATGCCTTTGGAAATATCAAGAGAATGGGTTGAAGAAATCAGAGCAAAAATGCCTGAACTTCCGGAACAAAAACGCCAAAGATACATGAGCTTGGGACTTAGCGAATACGATGCTTGTGTAATTGTTGAACAAATGCCTTTAGCATTATTCTTTGATAAAGTTCTTGAACTGGGTGCTAATCCGAAGTCCGCTGTAAACTTTATTATGGGCGAAATTGCAGCATACTTGAAAGAAAACAAGGTTGAGATAACGGATACAAAATTGACACCTGAAAACCTGGCAGAACTTATTTCATTAATAGAAAAAGGAACAATTTCCAATAATATCGGAAAACAAATTCTTGTTGAAGAAATGATTCCGACAGGAGAAAAAGCTTCAGTTATTGTTGAGAAAAAAGGTCTGAGCCAAATTAGCGATGAAGGCGCAATAAAAGAAATTGTTGAAAAAGTTGTTCTTTCTCACCCTGCAGAAATTGAATCTTACAAAAACGGAAAAACTAATCTGTTAGGATTCTTTGTCGGTCAAGTTATGAAAGAAACAAAAGGCAGAGCTAATCCGAAAACAGTTAACGAACTGGTAAGAAAAATCCTAGAGGGATAAGAATTAAATTAATTCTATTAGCATAATATCAGATAAAATATCCGGATTCATGACTTCGTATGAAGGGACTTTTACCCCGAAAGAAGCATCATGTGGATTGGTAATTTTTAATTTTCCGTAGTTATCAAGTCCTTTTACGTTATGCCAATGCCAACCACACATGTGCCATTTTGGTATTACTTTTCCTCTTACACCGTCTATGTTTGTTTGTGTTGCTATTTCTGCAAATCGGTTTTCTTTGGGGTTCAATTGTTTTAAAACTTCAAATCTATCTCCATTGTATAAATAAGTGTATTTACATTTTCCTTTGTCAAATATTTTTGATAAAACATTACTGGGGGATATACCATATATTGAATCCATTATATTGGCAAATCTTCCTCCATTTTCTTCCAATAAATCTTTGTAAGCAGTTATGACTGATTTGGAGGATTGTTTTGCTTCTGAAATTGCTAACGCTTGTTCAAGCATTTTTATGCCCTGTGCCCCTCTTGCCATTTCCAAGTGTTTTTCATAATCTCCGTTTATGAATTTTATTTTTTTATCATACCCTTTTAAATTAATATAAATGTCATTATTGACTTGTTCAAATAACTGATATATAGCAGATTTTCCTTTTGGAGTAGATAAAAGTCCGTCAAGAGTTGATACGCATCCGCAATCCCCAAGAAGAGCCTGCATTAAATATTCGTCTGTAACAAATAGTTTTGTAAACATCGCTTTATCCATTTTTAACTCTGCTAACTTTTCTCCATCACTGACAATTAATTTTGAACCTACTTCTGCAACTTCTCCCGGAGCAATTTGTTTTAATAATTCGGCTTCATTTAATCCTTTCGGTAATTGTCTTACTGTTTGTTGAAACTGTCTATCACTTTCTACAATTCTGCCATACGCTGCTGCTACATTCATTTTTTTGGGACTTGTTACTAAGTATTTGCCTGTAACTTTTGCGTGTGCTGATTCAATAGCTTTTTCATTAAAAGTGTATTCTGTTCTTAATTTTTCTGCTATTTTTGCTTTCTTTTCGGGAGATTGTTCCAATACCTTTATAATAGAAAAAGTATCATATAAATCTTCACCGCGAACATTTTTCTTTTCTGCCATAAGTTTTAAGATTTCCAAATCTTGTTCATTTTTCACAAGCTTACAAATGTCTTCTCTTGCAACTCCTGTAAATCTTTGAATAGTTTCTGAACGAAGCCCGTTATTTATTGTAAATTTTGTTAAGTAACTGTAAGCTTCTGTAGATTCTTTAGAGTCTAAAACTCCTTTTGAAATTGCTTCATACAATTCATTAATATTTCTGTATTTACCTTTATTAGTTAATTCAGTAGCAATTTGTCCTTGTTCAGGTGTTTTTATATTTCCAAACTTATAAAGTCTGTCTTTGAAATTTTTAATAAAATCAATTTGCCATTCTTCTTTTAAATATTTTGAAATTTCAACCATTTCTGATACATCGAATTTTTTATTAAAATCTTCTGCTTTTGTTAATTTTTCAAGTAAATCAGCAAAATGTTCAGCGTTTTTAGGATTTGTATTTAGCTCATTTAAGATTTTTGTCCTAAAATCACTTTGGCAAAGCTGATATGCAGCATCATCAGTCACTAATTTTAACTGACTATCAAAAATTCTTGTTAATTGTTCTTTGGGTAATTTTGATTCTTTGATTATTTGTGGAATATCATTTATTTGGTAAGAATATTTTGTTTTTGAAACAGATTCAAAAAGTTTTTCAGCTGTTTTAAAATCCGTAATACCATTCTTTAAGAAATTACATAAACGTATTACGTTATTTTCTTTTTCCATAGTGCTGAAAAAATGTCCCCAATTTTTTATATCAAATATACTTTGAGGATTTTTTATTCCGTATTCTGCAAGTTCATTCAGGTTGTACATAATTGTTTCTCTTGCAGAGCTTCTACTGAATATTTCAGGGGAAATTCCTTTAAGCATTGCAGACATTTGCGGGTATAATTCCGGTGCTGTTTCACATTGTCCAATTAATCTTTTTGCTTCTTTCGATTCATAACCTAAACTTTTTAATTCTCTTGTTAATGTTTTTGGACCGTTAGCAAGTTTTGTACCATTTAAAACAAGTTTGTCCCCTACAAATGGATTTGTGGAATGAAAAATTTCCATTCCTTCCGGTGCTCTAAAGTATTTTCTCGCTTTGGGCAAATATTCAAATATTTCTTTTATAAATGATACTTTTGACATTAATACTCTCCATATATATAAAGTATATACAAAAAGAAAAATTGCCCTTTTTTAATTAAATATTAAGAAATATTAACAATTTGAGTCTGCGGAAAAATTACAAATTTTTCTTGCAGATTCTTAGGAACGGTTTCAAATCAGACTGTATGCTATCCCGCATTCAGTCTGATTTTCACACACCGTAGGTCGCGTACGGAAAAGCCTCAAAAACTTGTCATTTTTTTGGTTTTTCCGCACGCTCATTTAATTATGCGTAAAATGTTTATAATTAGGATTTGCTATGTTTGTCTAAACTGCTTAAAAAGCACAAAAATAGCTTACTCCTTAAACATAAATTCTGCTTCAAGAGGAGTGAGTTTAATTTCTTTAACTTGTTTTTTATTGCATGGTACTATGAATGTAATTTTACTTGTTGTAGATTTTTTGTCTTTTTTCATTAAATCAACAAGTTTTTCAATATTGTATTTATGTTTTAAAGGCTTAAATCCATATTTTTCAATAAGCTCAATCGATAGTCTATAATAAGAATACGGTATGTATTCTTTTTTGTATGCCCATTTAAGTATAAAGAACATTCCGTATACAACGGCTTCTCCATGAGTGTATTTTGAATATTTTGTAATTGCTTCGAGTGCGTGCCCCAGTGTGTGACCTAAATTCAATATTTTTCGTAATCCGCCTTCTTTTTCATCTTGCTGTACAACTGCAATTTTTAAATTCAAACAATATTCAATAAGTCGTATCATTGTCACAGGTTCTCTTTCGAGTATTTTTTCGACTCCTAAAGCCAGAAATTCATACAAAAACAGAGATTCTTTGTATCCGCAGCTTTCCTCTATTAATGCATATTTTAGAACTTCTCCAAGCCCTGACATAAACTGCTTTTTATCCAATGATTTGAGAAAATTTATGTTTATAAAAACTTTTTTAGGTTGATAAAAACTTCCTATAATATTTTTTACTCCGTTAAAATCAATAGCAGTTTTACCGCCTACTGAGGAATCTACTGCGGAAAGTAATGTTGTCGGAATTTGTATAAAATCAATTCCTCTCATATAAGTTGATGCAGCAAACCCTGCAATATCACCAACAACACCGCCTCCTATCGCAATAATTACATCATTTCTTGTTAATCCCAGAGATGAAGCCTTTTTCATAATCTTTAAATAATTTTTGTAATTTTTTTCTTTTTCACCGTCAGGGAAAATAAAAACTTCTTCTTCGGAAAAATTTAATTCAGAAAAATAGAGCTTATAAACTTTTTTTGAGATTACAACAAGCCGTTTTTGATTTTTTGTAAGTTCATAAATTTCCTGATTCAAAGATTCAAAATTTGAATCAGAAATTTCAATTAAATATTCTTTGTTTTCATTAATTTTTACATTAAGGGTTTGTTTCATTTATTATAAACCTTACAATTTCATCTTCGCTTAAACTGCTTGTATCTATTATAAAATCTGCTTTTTGATAGTTTTCTTCCCGCCTTTTTAAAAGTTTTTCCAATGTTTCTTTAGGATTCGGATTTTGTAAAAGCGGTCTTGTAGAATCTTTGGATATTCTATAATATAGTACATCAAGGTCAGATTTCAAATAAAATACTTTACCAAATTTCAATAAAGTTGCCCGATTATTTGGATTCTCAAAAGCTCCGCCTCCGATTGAAATAATTTTTTTATTTCCGGAACATACCATTTGTATAGTATCGTGTTCTAGCTTTCTAAAATAGTCCTCAGAAAATTTAGCAAATATATCATTTATAGACATACCCTGTGTTTTTTCTATAAGACTATCCGTATCAATAAGGGTGTATTCTGTTAACTGTTCCGCAAGTAATTTACCGATTGTAGTTTTTCCGCTTGCAGGCATTCCGATTAAGACAATGTTGCTTTCTGTCTTCATATTTAATTCCTGCTTTCAAAATGCGCTTTAACTTCATCAAAATTGTCTCCGCCGAATTTTTCCAAAAAGGCATCAACTAAAATTATTGCAACTCTTGCTTCTGCAACAACAGCGCAAGCAGGAACCGCACAAGTATCTGAACGTTCAAAGTGAGCACTGGCAGGCGTTAAATCTTTTATGTCAACTGTAGCCAAAGCTTTACGCATTGTCGGAATCGCTTTCATTGTTCCTTTTATAACAAGTGCCTCTCCGTTTGTCATTCCGCCTTCAAGTCCGCCTGCATTATTAGTGTTTCTGTACACATTTTTATTTTTTACAAAGACTTCATCATGGGTTTCAGAACCTTTTAAATTGGCAACTTCAACACCTGCTCCTACTTCTACGGCTTTGACAGCCGGTATACTCATAACAGCTTGAGCCAATCTCCCGTCAAGAGTTTTGTCCCAATGTACGTATGAACCGAGCCCAATGGGCAGGTTTCCGAATATAACTTCAAATTTACCGCCCAAAGTATCTCCTGCCTCTGCTGCTGCATCAATGGCATTACGCATTCTATCGGAAGTAAGGTCATCAGCACATCTGACATCTGAATTTTCAGCTTTTTCTTTTATAAGTGTATATGTTTTAGGGTAAAAATCAAGTTTTACGTCACCAATTTGTATAACGTGAGAGAATCCCATTATTCCAAATTCTTTAAGAATCTGTTTTGCTACAGAACCTACTGCAACTTCTATTGCGGTTTTTCTTGCGCTGGAACGTTCCAGCACGTTGCGAAGATCAGAAAAATTATATTTTATTGCTCCTGCATAATCGGCATGTCCTGGGCGAACTGTGGTAAATGATTTTTCTTCGATTTTTCTTAATGTTTCTTGAGCAGGATAATCCTGTCTCTCTGTATCCATGACATCTTGCCAGTTTTCATAATCTCTGTTTTTTATTTCCAGACAAATCGGAGCACCTGTAGACTTACCAAATCTAACACCGGATTTGATTTCTACTGTATCTTTTTCTATTTTCATTCTTCCGCCGCGGCCGTATCCTACTTGCCTGCGTGCCAAATCTTCGTTAATAACAGAAGACCTTATTCTAAATCCGGCAGGAACACCCTCTATTATTGCAGTAAGACACTTGCCGTGACTCTCTCCCGATGTTAAAAATCTAAAAACATTCATAAGAACATTATATAACAAAAGTTTATAATGTTTTACATGCTTATCGTAATATAATAAAAGTTTTTACAGATCTTTCCAATTAGCAGATTGGTGAATATTGTGATGAAGTCTTTCATCAGTATCCTGAGAAGGATCAATATATCCAAATATATTTCTGCAGAATCTTGTAAAACCGCTATATGATTTATCATATAATGGCTCAACCGGTTTGCCGGCTGCTCTGTTTTTTACTTTTAAAACTTCTTCTGCAGTTGCTTCTGAGTAACCATTGTTAATTACATACTCGGGCTCTGTTAATTGTTCACTGGTAACGGATGCATTTCCTTGCACATTACATAAAAAACATAACGTTAAAACTAAAAATAAACTTTTTTTCATATCTTCTCATTCTCATTTAACTGAACTATATGATTCTATTATAATCTTTTCTAAAGAATTTATCAAGTCAGATTCGGGTACTCTTGCGATAATTTCTCCTTTTTTAAAGATATATCCTTCATTTATAGCTCCGGCAATTCCAAAATCTGCATGCCTTGCTTCTCCGGGCCCATTAACAGGACAGCCCATAACGGCAATCGTTATCGGCTTTTCAAAATTTTTAAATCGTTCTTCAACTTTTTTGGCAAGTCCGATTAGGTCAATTTGTGTTCTTCCGCATGTCGGGCAAGAAATAAAATTGACTCCTTTTTGTCTTAAATTTAACGATTTAAGTATTCCAAAACCGGCATGAACTTCTTCTACAGGATTTTCTGTCAGCGAAACTCTGATAGTATCTCCAATTCCTTGACTTAATAAAGAGCCCAATCCCACAGAAGATTTAATTAATCCTGATTTTAGAGTTCCTGCTTCTGTTACTCCGAGATGAAGCGGATAGTCAACTTTTTCCGCAATAAGTTTATAAGCTTCAATTGTAGTTAATACATCGGACGATTTTAACGAGATTTTCGTATCATAAAAATTTAAATCTTCTAAGATTTCAATATGTCTGAGCGCGCTCAATACCATCTTTTCATGCAGAGGAAGATCCATTTGTGCAAATTCTTTCTCCAATGAGCCTCCGTTAATGCCGATTCTAATTGGAATGCAATGAGATTTAGCCGCTTCAACGACTTGAATGGTGTGTTCTTTCTTACCTATGTTTCCCGGGTTGATTCTTAGCGCGTGGATTCCGTTTTCAATGCAAGTCAGAGCTAATCTGTAGTCAAAATGAATGTCTGCTACAAGCGGAACCGGAGATTTTGCAACGATATCTTTTATTGCTGAGGCTGCATCTTTATTAGGTACAGCAAGTCTGACTATTTCGCATCCGGCAGAAGCAAGTTCGCCAATTTGATCTAAAGTTTTTGCTACATCTCTTGTGTCGGTATTACACATAGATTGAACACTTATAGGCGCATCACCGCCTATTTTTATATTTCCTATTGATATTTGTTTAGATTTTCTTCTTATAATCATGGTAGAATTATTTTATCATAAATAAGGTTTTAAAGGAGTAAATTATGAAAATTGCGGTAATTTCTGATATACATGGCAATATGGAAGCTATTGAAGCTGTAGAACAAGATATAAAAAATAAGGGTTGTGAAAAAGTTTTTGTTTTGGGTGATTACGCAATGGCTGGTCCTGAACCCAAAGAAGCCGTTCAGCATTTTATAAAATTTAGCAATAATCCGAATTACAAAATGATTCAAGGTAATACAGATTTAATGATTGCGGATTACAATGTAGAACTTTACGCATCATTAAAGTCAAAAGCACCTGTTATGGCTGAAGCTCTAAAAAATGATTCAAAAAATCTTGATTTTATAGAAAAAAGATTTCTCAAATCTCTTCCAATTCAATTGGAGGTTGAAGAAGAAGGGGTTAAATTTTTGTTAGTGCATGGCTCTCCAAGAAGAAACAATGAAGATATTTTGCCCGATACTCCTCTTCAAGATGTCGAAAGCATGCTTGAAAATGTGGATGCAGAGGTTGTTTTGTGCGGGCATACGCATATTCCTTGCGGTTTTCAAACAAGAAATAAAAAAACAGTCGTTAATGTAGGAAGTATTGGCCGTCCGTTTACTCAAAAACCGGAATCATGCTACTTAATTATAACTGTCGAAAACGGGAAATGTGTGTTTGAGCATAATTTTGTTGAATATAACAAAGAAAGAGCTTCCGAAAAATTAGCAAGAAGAGATTTTTTAGGTTCCGATAAACTTGCAGGCATGCTGCTTAATCCTCAAATTCGTCATTTTTAATTGGCATTAATAAAGTATATTGGGCGCATATTAGGTGTTTGTAACAATTTCTTAACGAACTAGCAAAAATTTTTTTCCTTTGTTTTAATATGGATGTGTAGACAAAATTAATTAGATTGGAAACTATGATGAAGATTCATACAACGCAAAATCTAAACTCTTTACCAGACTATCAATCAACCAATAATGTATTGTTAAAAGATTTTAGGTTAAAAAATTATTCAGAGCAAATGCCGTTATATGAGGCGGGATTGCATTCGGATGCATATTATTCGTCTGTGTCATTTGGAAAAGGACCTAGTGCGAAAGATGCAAAGAAGATTATTAAAGCTTCAAAAAAAATAGTAGGGGATATTTCAAAAGAACCTCAACCTGAGGTTAAAAGAGGGGACAATTTTAAGAAAGGTCCCTTTTTTAATTGGTTTCTTTCGAAATATGAGTATGAGCCTGTAATACAAGCGGCGGCAGCAGCCGGAATTTGTATGGCACTGAGACCTGCCACAATTATGGCGCTTCCGGCAAAAGGTAAGTCAAAAGAAGATAATACTTACGCTGCTTCGCACTCCTTCGCTTCCGGCTTAATAGGGTTAGCATCTGCAATCATTCTTACAGCACCGTTTAAGGCAGGCGGAAAATACGTAACCAGTGTAATGAGACGTGACTTTAAGCCTGAAACATTGAAGAAATTGTATCCTCAATTAGATATTAAGTCTATTCAAAGCGGTAATATAAGAAAACCGATAGACGAATGGTTGAACAATGACGGTAATAAGTTTATTGATAATATTACAGATATTCAATTCTTACCTGAATTTAAACAACTTTCCGATGTTTCAGAGCGTACATATAAGAATGTTCTCGGATTAGATGTTGACTGGGCAAGCCAAAAAGGTAAGTCATTTAATGATGTTATTTTAAAAGACGGTAATAAACTGTATAACAAGATAGATATGTCAAAGGTCGGTATTATCGTCAAAGAAGACGGATACAGGGATGCTCAAATACTATTACAAGATTTGGATAAAGAATATTTGAACGGCTTGATAAAAGATTCTAAGAACACAAATTGGGGTAATCTTGATATCAATTCTGTATACAATGAAAAAGGTCTTGTAAAAGATTTTCGTGAATGGAAGGATATAAACGGAAATCAATGGAAACTTGATTTAGATGAAGCTTATATCGCATCTCCTATAGAAGAAGTTAAGAGATTCCCGAGAATATCAGGTAAGAAGAGATTCGATGCTCATGATAAAGAGTATAAACATATAACTTACCAAAATAACGGAAAAGACGGAAGATTAGGTACAGAAATAAATGAAACAATAGTTGAGGCTGCAACCGCAAATGAAGCTGTTGATAAATTACTGACTTGGGGACCGGATATTGCTACAAGAATTCCTGTTGCATCAGCTACAATTGCTTTGATACCTTGGACATTAAAACATATATTCGGAATAGAAAAGAAGAAAAAAGGAAAAGATAAGCCTGTAGAACAAGTTCAAAATACAGAAAAACTTTCAGATTCAAATAAAACAGATAAGAATGAAAATGTAAGTTTTAAAGGTAAAGGTGATCCAGAGAAAGCAAATTGGTTTATTAAAATGTTTGGTAAATACTACGGTAAACCAATTATGGAATCTGATGCCATAAGAAATGTAGCTGCAAAGTTGTCACTTCTACCCGGAAAATTAACCCAACACATGATGACATTAGGTTCACTTGTTACAAGCAGCGTTTATATGACAAGAACTCTTCAAAATGAAGATCTTGATCCTGAAAGAAAGAAAACGCTTGCGGTGAACCAAGGATTATGTTTTATAATTCCTACTGTCGCTGCATATACTGTAGATAAATTCTTGAATAAGCATATTAAAGATTTTGAATACTCAGTATCGAATTTGATACAACACGCAAAAGATATGGAAGCTTTTGGCGGCGAAAAAATGCCTGCTCACTTAAATTCTAAGAATGTTAAGGGTATAAGAATTCTGGCAAGTATAGGTGTATTCTCCTTAATATACAGATACATCACACCTGTTCTTGTAACTCCGCTTGCTAACTGGATAAGTGACAAATTTTTTGCATCAGACAATGAAGAACAAGAAGCAGCAAAAGAAATTAAACTAAATCCAAGTACAAAAAATAATCAAGTAGCAAAAGAAGTTTCAATAAATTCAAATAAAGAAAAATTATCAGCAAAAAAATCTGCATAACTAGTTAATATATGATGTGTGAAAAGAGGCGGTACTTAATACCGCCTCTTTTAAATAGTTAGTCGTAGTGTGAGTCTGTACAATCGCAATAACATTCTTCTTCATGCGGAAGTGCCAGAAGAAGTATGCCGGCAATACCTATAAGAGAATAAAGTATTCTAGACCAAACAGTGGATTCACCAAAAACGGCTGAAATCATGTTGTAATTAAAAAATCCCATTAAGGCAAAAGCTAAGGCACCTATGATTACGATTGCATAAGCTATGGTTCTTAGTACATTGTACATAGTTTCACCTCCATTCCTATCATATCGGACGGTTAACTAAGGGTTCTATACCTCCTTCCTTATTACCCTTATTATAATTATTTAAGTTTTTTTTATTTGTACATTGTACGATTGGAATATCTATAAATTAACATAAAGCAGGTTGACAAAACAAAAAAATACTTCTAAGAAATTATAATTCAACTTTAGTAACATCAATCAAATCAACCAATTCCATTTCCAAACCTGAAGCAATTTTTTCTAAAGTTTCCAGCGTTGGAGATACTTTACCGGACTCTATTTTCCAAATAGCATTTCTGCTCAATCCGGCTTTATCCGCAAATTCTTCCTGAGAAAGTCCCAATTTTTGACGTTCCAGTCTTATTTTTCGACAAATTTTATCACTTATCATACTATAATAAACCTTTTCTTATTATAGTAAACATTTGACATATTTTAAGCAACTAGTTATAATAATCAATATGATTACAAAAATAATCAAAATGATTATTTTAAATTAACATAGGAGGTAATATGTATAATATAGAAGAATTTAAAGAAGGTTATATTAAATATAGGGTAAAATATTACAAAAAATTCTTTCTTGACAAAACAATTAACACTGCAATACATGATGCAATTCAAGATAATTTAAAGTCTTTTATGATTGTTTATATGAAATTTTTATTTCTGACTGATTGTTTAAAAATAATATCAACGAATGAAGATTTTAAGAGTATTTATGATAAAAAAACAAGATTGTACATTAATAGGACAATCAAAGGACTGAAATTTATATCTAAAGATATAGAAAATATTTTGCTTACATTTGAGGATTTTCCGCACGCTTTTTATGTAAAGAAACAAATAAATAGGGTACGCTAATAAACGTACCCTATAATTTAGATTAACTAATTCGTATCATTTATTTCATGGCATTTTCAACAGCAACAGCAACTGCAACTGTGGCACCTACCATCGGGTTGTTACCCATACCGATAACACCCATCATTTCTACGTGAGCAGGAACTGATGATGAACCTGCAAATTGAGCGTCACCATGCATACGGCCCATAGTATCAGTCATACCGTAAGAAGCAGGACCTGCGGCAACGTTATCAGGGTGAAGCGTACGACCTGTGCCGCCGCCTGAAGCAACTGAGAAGTATTTTCTGCCGTTTTCCCAGCACCATTTTTTGTA